>JAFAIW010000187.1 GCA_019236495.1 Vulcanimicrobiota bacterium
AACTCGCACAACAAATTGAAGGCCGCCTGCAACGACTCGCGTGTCAACGCATCGGCCCCGAACGGACCGCGATGCCCCCGCACCACCGACAAGGCCGTCGTCGCGCTGCCGCCGACGAACGCCAGCGCATCCGCACGCGGAAACTCCACGATCGGCGCCAGCACCTCGCGCGCTTTCGCCGCGGCACCGTCGATCGTCGCATTGTCGACGAACCCGTCGCGGCCCGACAACCCCGGGAACCACTCCGTCAAACGTACCGCGCCGACTTCGCACGAAACGATATGCTTCGCGTGCTCGTGTTCGCCCACCGCATACTCCGTGCTGCCGCCGCCCGTGTCGACCACCCCGACGCGCATCTCTTCGCCGTGATCGAGCGACGTCACCGCCCCGCGAAAGGACGCGCGCGCTTCGTCTTCACCGCTCAGAATCTCCAGCTCGCTCGACGTCAATGCATTGACGCGCTCGACGAACTCCGCGCCGTTTTGCGCGCGCCGCAGCGCGCTCGTCCCAATCGAGAACACGCGGCGCGCGTGGCGGGCGCGAACTTCATCGACGTACTGCTCCACCACGTCGAGCGTCCGGCGCATCGGCTCGTCACCCAGCTTCCCCGACTCACCCAAACTCTCGCCGAGGCGCGTCCCGACCGAACGCTGCAACGTGATGCGAACGGCATGGTCGCCGAAAAACCCATAGCGCTTGGCATCGAAATCCGCAACGAGCACGCGCGTCGAGTTCGTCCCGAGCGACACGACCGCCCAGACGTCGCTCACGGCTGTTTCAACGATCCGTGGCGTGACGCGATTCGAAAAACGCCGCGCGCCGCTTCTTGCGCAGAAAGTGCCGCTCGTGCGCCGGCGCCGCATCCGACAATTCCCACTCTTCCGTTTCTTTCAAGTATTTGGTAATCTGCGCCTCGAGCCGTTCGCTGGTAATTTCCGGAGCTTCCGGAGAGAGCGCGACGATCGTCCGTCCGCCCTCCTGACCGAGGACGTCGAAAAGTACTTCTTGGCGCGATTGAAGCGCGCGCGCGTACGCGGGACGATCGGCATTCAGCGCCGGCATCGGCACCGCGGCCATCTCACCGCCGGACAGGCGGACCGTCGCTCCGAATCCGTTGATGTTGATGACGTTTCCGCGAACGCGCGTCATCGTTTGAGGTAAATGATCGTTTCGTGCGGACCGACGTAATGCAGACGATCGTGAATTTCGGGAACCGCTCCCTGCGGCGTGGTCAACCGCTGCACTTCGCGTTCTTGTTCGATCTTTCGGGCGCGCAACGTTTGAACGTCGTTCTCGACGTCGTGCAACGACCGCGCCATCGCAATGTTACGCCCGACGATGTGTGTGAATTGAATCCCCACGAGCGCAAAAGCAATCGTGCCGAGAAATACCACGACCATCCGCCCCAAGAAACGAAGCTTCATGCGCGCGCCGTTACCGCGTTCATCGTGTCGCTTTGCCACGCGCCGATGCGGCGATACTTCCGATAACGAGCTTCCAATAATTCCTCGACCGACTCACCACTCAAGCGCGCCAGCGCTGCATCGACCACTCGAAGCGTCCGCTCGATGAGCGTTGCAGGATCGCGGTGCGCACCCCCAATCGGCTCCGGCACGATCTCATCGACGATACCGAACCCTCTCAAGTCTTCGCTGGTTAACTTCAAGCGCGCCGCCGCTTCTTCCGCTTTACCCGCATCGCCCCACAATATTGCGGCGCAGCCTTCCGGCGAAGCAACCGAGTACGTACTGTGCTCGAGCATCACGACGTAATCGGCCAACGCCAGCGCGAGCGCCCCGCCGCTGCCGCCCTCGCCGATTATGGCCGATACGACCGGAACGCGTGCATCGACCAGCGCCATCAAGCACGAAGCGATGGCCTCCGACTGCGCGCGTTCTTCCGACGCTATTCCCGGATCGGCGCCCTTGGTATCGACGAACGTTACCACCGGCAGCGCCAAATGCGCCCCAAGCTCGATCAACCGCGCGACCTTCCGATAGCCCTCGGGCGTCACCATCCCGAAATTCCGGAGCAAATTCTCCTTCGTATCGCGCCCGCGCTGCTGACCGATCGCGATGATGCGCCGCCCGAACAGCTTTCCGAAACCGCCGATGATGGCGGGATCGTCGCGAAATTGCCGGTCGCCGTGCAGCTCGTCGAAAGCGGTCAGCTGGGAGATGTAATCGAGCGACGTGGGCCGGCTGGGATGGCGCGCCATGTGCACCTTTTGCCACGCCGACATCGAGCCGAAGATGTCGCGCTGAATCTCCGCATACTTGGCCTCCAGCGCGCGGATTTCGCTCGACAGGTCGATCGGTTGATTGGCACTCATCGCGCGCAATTCGTGGATGCGCTTTTCGAGCTCCAAGAGGCCCTTTTCGCGTTCGACGATCAAGTTCACGCGTTCAGCTCCGGGACTTTCGCGTCGACGCGTTCGTGCTTGTCGCCGAGTGCATAGTCGAGCAGACGACCGAGCGTCGGCTTGATTTCTTGCCGCTCGACGACCATGTCGATGTGGCCCTTCTCCAGCAAGAATTCCGCCGTTTGAAAATTCTCGGGCAGTTTCTGACGGATCGTTTGCTCGATCACGCGCCGCCCCGCGAAGCCGATCACGGCCCGCGCTTCGGCCACGATCACGTCGGCTTCGAACGCAAACGATGCCGAAACGCCGCCGGTGGTCGGATCGGTTAACACGGTGCAAAAGAAATTTCCCGCATTTCGCATGCGCGCAACGGCGGCCGTCGTCTTGGCCATTTGCATCAGCGCCAGCATGCCTTCTTCCATGCGCGCGCCACCGCTTGCGGTGAAGACGATGCACGGAAGCCGGCGGTCGCGCGCGGCTTCGAACAAGAGCGTCAACCGCTCGCCGACGACCGTTCCCATTGTTCCGCCGCGAAAGTTGAAATCCATGACGCCGAGCGCCACCGGAAAACCGGAGAGTGTGGCAAAGCCGCACACCACGCCTTCGGTAAGCTGCGACTTCTCGCGGTCGGCGCTCAATTTTTGTTCGTAGCTGCGTTTGTCGCTCCATCCGAGCGGATTACCGGGAAGCACGCTGCCGCCGATCTCGACGAAGTCGCTATCAACGATCATCGAAATGCGATCGAACGCGTGCATTCGAAAGTGATAGCCGCAGCGCGGACAAACGGAGTAGTTTGCGGCCAGGTCTTTGCGGTAAAGCACCTCGCCGCACTTCGGGCATTTCGTCCAGAGTGCGCCGTCGTCCGGTGGCGGCGCACTCGAGCCGCGACGGCGGCTCAGCCATTCCGGCATCGGCACGGCTAACCTTTCCCGTTTCGATGAAACAACTTCGCGGAGTAAATCTTCCCCAGCTGCTTCAAATAATTCACAATTTCTTTTTGATTCAACTTCGATTCGCCCGCCACGCGATCCGTGAACACGTACGGAATCTCGACGACGCGACCGTAGTGAGCCTTCGCGATGACTTCAAGTCCGATCTTGAAACCGATCGGATCGAGGTCGACGCCCTCGATGGCGGCGCGCTTCACCAGAAAGAAGCCGCTGGTGATGTCGCGCACCGGCGTCAGCGGCTTGGCTAGGGCGATCGCGACGAGCGACGTGATCTTGCGGCGCAGCGGCCAGTTCTCGATTCCGCCGCCCGGAACGTAGCGGCTGCCGATCGCCAAGTCGTATCCGCCGCTCTCCAGTGCCGCCACCATCTTGGGGACCACATTTGCGTCGTGGCTGAAGTCGGCGTCCATCGCGCCGACTGCTTCCGAATCGGGGCGCGCAAATTTCCATCCGTCGATCACGCCGCTCGACAAACCCATCTTGCCGGGCCGATGCAAGCACCGCACCGGGTACTGCGGCGCGAGCCGATCGACGATTGCCCCGGTTCCGTCGGGCGAGTTGTCGTCGACGATAATGATTTCGCCATCCAAACCATTGGCTTTGAACACGGCGTCGAGAGTCGCTATCAGACGCTCGATGCCGCCCGCTTCATTATATGTAGGGATGACCAGCGAGAACTTCATGGGCACGTCAATGCAGCCGATGCAAAGCCGGAGCGGACGCGGGATTATAGACCGACAACTCCATCAGCGTTTCGAGCGGCCCGGCGAGATCCACCCCGCGATCGTTAATCTCCAACACCTCGCCGGTCGGCACGAGCACTTCTTCGGTGCGGGATTGGCAATAGACGCACACGTATTCGGCCAAGCGCGAATCGCCGATACCGAACACGCCCCGAACTTCGCCGACGCGACGGTCGTCGCAAAAGACCGGGGTTCCGGGATCGATCGACTCGAGTCGTTTCGTCATCGTTCTTCGTGTTCTACGACGCGTGCCACGGCAAATCCGCGCTATTTCGCATAATTCAGAACCGACAGGAGCACCATCGCGGCGGTTTCGCTGCGCAGGATCTGTTCCCCGAGCCACAGCAATTTCGCGCTTTGTTCGAGGGCGAGCTGCGCCTCTTCGTGCGTGAAGCCGCCTTCCGGCCCGACCACGACAAGCGCCGAGTCGGCACGCTCGATCAACGCGGGAAGCGTCTCGCGGAGCGGTCGCCGCTCCGCGAGCTCCCAGGCGAACAACACGACGTCGTATGCGCCGAAGCGGCCGAGCAATTCGTCATAGCCGAGGGGTGCTTCAATGTGCGGAACTTTTGTGCGACCGGACTGTTGCGCGGCGGTTCGTGCGAGACGGCCCCAGCGCGCGAGCTTCTCGGTGCCGACGGCGCCGACCATCGAGCGCTCCGATTCGAAAGGAAGAATTACGCGCGCGCCCAGCTCCGTCACCTTTTCGACGACGAAGTCCATCTTCTGCCCTTTGGGAACGGCTTGCGCGACATCGACGACGATCCGTGGCGTTCCGGCGTGGGCGAGCGAGAGCGTCGATTGCAGCCGCGCGCCGACGCGTTCTCCTTCGAAAACAAGGTTCGCATGATACGTCGTGCCCGCGGAGTCGACGATGGTAATCGGTTCCCCATCTCTCATTCGCAACACAGTGCGAATCTTGCGCGCGTCGCCGCCTTCGAGCGTTACGAGATCGCCGGGCGTGTGCGTGCCGGAAACAAAAAATTGCGTGCTCGGCATTGCCGCGTCTATTCGGGATTGAACGCGTCTTTGACGCGCTCGAAGAACGATTTCTCCTCATCGATGCGATCGCCGCCGGCGCGCACGTACTCTTCCAGCAAGTCGCGTTGGCGTTTCGAAAGTTTCGTCGGCACGGCGACGTGCACGGTCACGATATGGTCGCCGCGCTGCGATCCGCGAACGCTCGGCATGCCGTGACCGCGCAGGCGGTACGTCGTGCCGTTCTGCGTTCCGGGGTGCAACGCCAACACCAATTCGCCGTCGAGCGAGGGAACTTTCATTTGCCCGCCGAGCGCCGCTTGCGGGAACGAAACGACGAAATCGGTGTACGTGTCCATGCCGTCGCGGCGAAAACGTTCGTGCGGCATGATGCCGAGGTACACGTAGAGATCGCCCGGCGGTCCCCCGCGAATGCCGGCTTCGCCGCTTCCGCTGATGCGAATGCGACTACCGTCGTCAACGCCCGCCGGCACGCGCACTTGCAGCTTGCGCTCCACTTCGCGTCGCCCGCGCCCGTCGCAAACGTGGCACGGCGTCGCGATGATGCTGCCTTCACCCATGCACTTCGTGCAGGTCGACTGCGTAACGAACTGCCCGAGCGGCGTTTGGCGCACTTGCCGCATCACGCCCGTACCTTGACAGCGATCGCAGGCGGTCACCAGCGTTCCCGGTTCCGAGCCGCTGCCTTTGCACGTATCGCAGATCGCGAGATGATTGAACGAAATCTCTTTAGTCGTTCCCGTGAACGCTTCTTCGAGCGAAATTTCCAAATCATAGCGCAGGTCGGAACCGCGCGCCGGACCGCTCCGGCGTGGCGGCGCGGCGCTCGAACGCGCTTCACCGAAGAACATATCGAAAATGTCGCCGAAGCCCGCGCCGCCGAAGCCCGTGGTGAAGCCGCTGAAATCGCTAAAGCCCGAGCCGTTTGTGGTTGCAGCGTGACCGAAACGATCGTAGGCCTGTCGCTTGCGCGGATCCGAGAGCACTTCGTAGGCTTCGTTGATTTCCTTGAAGTGATGTTCCGCCGCAGCTTTGTCTTGCGCAACGTCCGGATGGTACTTGCGAGCGAGAGCGCGATACGCTTTTTTGATCTCCTCCGACGTCGCATTACGCTGCACGCCGAGGATTTCATAGAAATCCGTCGTGGGCATCCGGCTATTTTATCTCTACGTCGCTCAAACGTTCGGAAAGCGAATCGGCCGTGCCGGCGGCCAGCGCCATCAGGCGCCCGTACGGCATTCGGCGGGGACCGAGAATGGCCAGCACCCCATGCGCGTGCTCGCCGAAACGATACGGCATGGTCACCACGCTGCATTCCATCATGTCGTCGGAGCCGAGCTCGTGCCCGATCTTGACGCTCGCTTGATTATCTCCACTCATCGCCTCGGCGACCAAATCGTACAGCGTTTTCTGTTCTTCGACGATCTCCAAAATGCTACGCAGCTTGCGCAGATCGTGAAACTCCGGCTGATCGAGCAGATTCTGCGCTCCGGCGGCGGAAATTTCCGGCTCTTCGTGCGAGCGCGCCGCATGCAGGGCGTCGATGACGGCCCCGCGCAAATCGTCGCCCACTCCGGCATCGCGCGCAGCGACCTCGACTTCCGTGTCGGCGATGTCGCGCATCTTCCGCCCGCCCATACGCGCATTCAGCGCGTTCGAGAGATGCGTGAAGTCGTCGGCCGACGCGTCGTTTTTCAATTCGAACATGCGCTGCGCGGCGACGCCCATCGACGTCATCACGATTGCCACCCCGGTTCGCGGCGTCAGCCAAATCAATTGAATGTGACGGAAGGTGTGCGTGTCGGCCGCGGGTTTCACCACGAAAGCGAGATTGTTCGAGAGCCGGCCCAAGAGGCGCGTCGTGTGGTCGATCAATTCGTCCAGCTCGCGGCTGGCGCTGCGCAACTCGTCCTCGATTCTGCGGCGTTCCGGCACGGGCAGTTGCTCGCGCTTCATCAACTCGTCGACGTACGTACGATACCCCGCATCCGACGGAATGCGGCCGGCCGAGGTGTGCGGCTGCACCAAGTATCCGCCCGCCTCCAATTCGGCCATCTCGTTGCGAATGGTGGCGGAGCTGACGCCGAGGTTGTACTTCTGCGTCAGGGTTTGCGACCCGACCGGCTCGGCGGTCGCGATATATTCATAGACCACCGTGGCGAGGATGTAGGCCTTCCGAGGGTCGAGGCGGCCGATAGGGCTCTTCATTGCCCCTATTCTAGCAGTCAGCGCAAGTGAGTGCCAACGACGCTCCCCGCACCGGTCGTTCCGGGCTCGGCCAGGGCCTTGTTGAGCACGCCCTCCAGCTCCGGCCAGGTCAGCTCGCCCACCGCTACGTAGCCGACTTTCCCGTCAGGCTCGACGACGATCGTGACCGGAATCGGACTCACCGAGTAGCGTGCGAAGATCGCGCCGTCGGGATCCTCGACGAGCGGAAAGTCGAGGTCGTGCTGCGCGAGGTAGCGGTGCGCGACGCCCGGCGCTTCGTCGGAGAGCGTGACGAACGCGACGCGTCCCCCGAATTCGCTCTCCATCTTTGCAAAGGCGGGAGCCTCGTCGGCGCATACGTGGCACCAACTCGCCCAAAAGTTGATGACGACCGGCTTCCCGACGAGCGACGAAAGCGGAACGCTCGACTTGCCCTCGGGGATGTTGAAATCCGGCGGGGCTTGGTTGAAGTGGATCGCTCGCAGTCCCGTGCCCGGCACCGCAACGTGACGCGCTTGCGCGACGTCCGCGCTCGCACAGAACAGCAACAACACCGCGACGACCTGGCACGTTCGCACGTGGAATTTTTCGGCAGGCATGGGGCGCGATTCCCGGTAAACGCCCTTCCATGAACACGACCGCTCAAGCCATTGAAGCGCTCGCACAAGAGACGCGGCGCTTTCCGCCGCCCTCCGGCTTTGCCGCGCAAGCGAACGCGCAGCCCGGCATTTACGAGGAGGCCGAGCGCGACTACCTCGCCTTTTGGGAAAGCTGGGCGCGCAAGCTCGAGTGGATGAAGCCATTTACCAAAGTCTTGGAATGGAACGAACCGTTCGCGCGCTGGTTCGCGGACGGCGAATTGAATGCGTCGGTCAATTGTTTGGATCGCCACGTCCGCGCGGGGCGCGGTCATCGCATCGCCTATTACTACGAAGGCGAGCCCGGCGATCGGCGCGAGATTACCTACGGCGCGCTTCTCGACGACGTGTGCCGGTTCGCCAACGGGTTGCGCAAGCTGGGCGTGAAGAAGGGCGACCGGGTTGCCATCTACATGCCCATGATTCCGGAACTTCCGGTAGCGATGCTTGCGTGTGCGCGCATCGGCGCGGCGCATTCGGTGATTTTCGGTGGATTTTCACCCGATTCGATCGTCGATCGCGTCAACGATTCGCAGTGCGTTGCGCTCATCACGGCCGATCAAGGCTGGCGTCGCGGCAACAAGGTGCCGCTCAAGGCAAACTGCGATGTCGCGCTCGCGCAAACGCCTTCGATCCGCCACTGCATCGTCGCCAAACGCGTCGGCGACCCGGTAGAGATGCAAGCCGGACGCGATCTCTGGTGGAGCGACGTCGTCGCGGGACAATCGACGACGTGCGAACCCGAGCACATGAATGCCGAGGATTTGCTGTATCTCTTGTATACTAGCGGGACGACGGCCAAGCCGAAAGGCATCAAACATACGACCGGCGGCTATCTCACGCAGGTCGCGGCCACGCACAAGCTCGTGTTCGATCTCAAAGACAGCGACGTCTACTGGTGCGCCGCGGATATCGGTTGGGTGACGGGGCATTCGTACATCGTCTACGGTCCGTTGTGCAACGGTGCGACGTCGCTCATCTACGAAGGCACGCCGGACTTTCCCGACAAGGGCCGCCTTTGGTCGATCGTCGAGCGGTATAAGGTGACGATTCTCTACACAGCGCCGACCGCGATCCGCACGTTTATGAAGTGGGGCTTGGAGTACGTGCAAAAGCACGACCTGAGCTCGCTGCGTTTGCTCGGGAGTGTCGGAGAGCCGATCAATCCCGAAGCGTGGATGTGGTATCGCGATCACATCGGCGGCGGCCGTTGCCCGGTGGTCGATACGTGGTGGCAAACCGAAACCGGATCGATCATGATCAGCCCGCTGCCCGGCATCACGACGACGCTCCCCGGCAGCGCCACCAAACCGTTGCCCGGCATCGGCGCCGACATCCTGAACGATCAGGGCGAGAGCGTACCGCTGGGCGGCGGCGGATACATCGTGCTCACGCGGCCCTGGCCCTCGATGCTCCGCGGAATTTGGGGCAACGACGAACGCTATCGCGAAGCGTATTGGTCGAAGTTTCCGCACCAGTATTTGGCGGGTGACGGCTGCCGTCGCGACGAGGACGGCAATTATTGGTTCATGGGCCGCATCGACGACGTGATGAACGTCAGCGGCCATCGCATTTCGACCACGGAAGTCGAGAGCGCGCTCGTGTCGCATTCGAAGGTTGCGGAAGCGGCGGTCGTCGGCAAACTCGACGACGTCACGGGGCAGGCCATCGTGTGCTTCGTCACGCTTCGCGGCGGCGAAACCGGCAGCAAAGCACTGGCTGACGAGCTGCGCGCGCACGTCGGGCAGCACCTCGGCAAGTTCACCACGCCGAAATATTTGACGTTCACGCAGGAGCTGCCGAAAACGCGCAGCGGCAAGATCATGCGCCGCCTGCTGCGCGACATCGCCGAAGGCCGCATGCTCGGAGACACGACGACGCTCGCGGATTCGAGCGTCGTCAAAGAACTTCAGGAACGTGCCAAGCTCGAAGCCGGCAAGGACGAAGGCTAGGGCTTCGGCGATGGAGTGACCTTCACGCCGAGTTGCTTGTGGATCGACGCTTCGTCGGTCGCGGTCGCGTGATGGTAGCCCTTAGCGGTGGCGGCCGCTTCGCACATGTACATGCCGCCCATCTTGCCGTAGTGCGGTTCGCCTTTGCGCACGTAGATGTCGTACTTGCTCCACGCCCAAACGATGTTGCCTTTGCAGGTCGGCATGGCCGATTGCGCCGACGTTCCGGTGCTGCTGCTCTGCGCGAATCCCGGCGCGGAAACGAGCGCCGCAAGCGCGAGCGTTGCAATGAACTGCTTCATGAAGCCTCCTTTGAGAAGAACTTGTCGAGTTCGTCGAGATGTTCGATTTGCCGCGCGGGCGGCAATGCATCGATGATCGTCTTTCCGTAGCGCGACGAAAGCGCGCGGCCGTCTAGGATAGCCACCACGCCGCGATCGCCTTTCGTGCGAATGAGCCGGCCGAAGCCTTGTTTCAACCGCACGATCGCCGAGGGAATCATGTACGCGTCGAATC
>JAFAIW010000139.1 GCA_019236495.1 Vulcanimicrobiota bacterium
TTCGAAGGCCGCGATCTTGCTTTGCGGGGTCCCAAAGGCGCCGGAGATGATCGCTCCGGCGTGTCCGAGCGACTTTCCGGGCGGGGCGTTCCGTCCGCCGATGAAGGCCACCACCGGCGTGCCGGCCATATGCTCTTTAATGAAGGCGGCCGCATCTTCTTCATCGGAACCGCCGATCTCGCCGCAAATGACGAGGGCCCGCGTCTGCGGGTCGTTCGCGAAGTCACGCAGGCAGTCCACGAACGTCGTCCCGATGATCGGATCGCCGCCGATCCCAACGCAGGTCGATTGCCCCAGACCCGCCCGGGTGAGCCCGTCCACGACCTCGTAGGTCAGCGTCCCGGAGCGCGAGATGAGTCCGACGTCGCCTTCTTTGAAAACGTGGCCCGGCATGATTCCCACCGACGCCTTTCCGGGCGAAATCAGGCCCGGACAATTCGGGCCGATGATGCGCATGCCGTGGGTCGTGCCGACGACTTTGAGAACGTCGTGCACCGGCACGCCTTCGGTGATGCAAACGGCCAAGGTTATGCCGGCGTCGTGCGCTTCGTACAACGCGTCCGCCGCAAACGGAGGCGGAACGAAGATACACGTGTGGGTCGCACCGGTTGCCTCGACCGCGTCGCGCACGGTATCGAACACCGGCAAATCGTGCTCGGTGCGTTGGCCGCCTTTGCCCGGCGTGACGCCGCCGACGATTTTGGTTCCATACGCCACCATCCGCGCCGTGTGATAGGAACCTTCGGAACCGGTGATTCCTTGCACGATCACCTTGCTGTTCTTATCGAGATAGATCGACATCAGCGCGCTCCTGCGATGCTCACGGCTTCCGCCGCGCCGTCGTCCATCGTTTCGACCGGTGTGATTCCCGCGCCGGCGAGAATCTTTCGCCCTTCTTCTTCGTTGGTGCCCGTCAGCCGCACGACCAGCGGAACCTTGCGCGACTTCGTGGTCGCGAGCGCTTCGACGATACCTTTCGCGACCTCATCGCCTCGCGTGATGCCGCCGAAAATATTGACGAACAAAACTTTCGCGCCGGTATTGTTGACGATCAAATCGTAGCAACTCCGCACGCGCTCTGCATTTGCGCCGCCGCCGACGTCGAGAAAATTCGCAAAGGCGCCCCCCGCATTGCGCACGGCATCCATCGTCGCCATCGCGAGACCCGCGCCGTTTGCCATCGTCCCGACCGTGCCGTCGAAACGCCTGAAGTTCCGAATGCCGAGGCCGGCCTTGACGGCGAGCGTCTCGTCTTCATCGAGCGGCAGCGTCTTCTGCCATTCCTCGAATTCGCGATGCTTGAACAGCGCGTCGTCGTCCAATTCGATTTTCGAATCGGAAGCAAAAACGCGGCCGTCGGAGGTGAGGACGAGCGGATTGATCTCGACCAGCTTCGCGCCGTACCGAAAGAACACATCGTAAATGCCCGCTACGATCGCTGGAAAGGCTTTACGATATGCGGGATCGAGCTTTGCGTCGAACGCCAGCTCGCGGCCCACAAACGGTGAGTAGCCGATAGCGGTATCGACCGCGAACGTCGCGATTTGCTCGTGCGGAACTTCTTCGATGTCCATTCCGCCGGCCGCGCTGGTCATCACGACCGGCTTCTTCGCGGTGCGATCGATCGTCATCGCGCAGTAGGCTTCTTTCGCGATCGGAAGCTTCTCTTCGACAAGCACCGAGTGAATCGGCTCGCCGCGCGGATTTTGCCGGTTTGCAGGCATCGGCGTCGCCATGATCTCTTCGGTCGCTTTGCGCGCTTCGTCGGGATTTTTCGCAAACTTGATCTTGCCGGCTTTGCCGCGTCCACCCATCAGGACTTGCGCTTTGATCACCCATTCGCCGGGATTTTCCGCGACGAACGTCGCTGCTTCGTGCGCCGTCGTTACATGTTTTCCGCGCGGCACCGGAATCCCGACGCGCCGAAAAAGTTCTTTCCCCTGATATTCCATCAAATTCATCGCCGCGCTGGGTTCCAAGACATCGCGGGCAGCTCCTTTCATTCGCCAAGACCTCGGCCGTGCGTCGCCGAAGACGCGCGCATGTTGGTTCTGGGCCTCCATTTTGGCCACGATTCCGCGGTCGCGTTACTGCGCGATGGCCAACCCCTCTGCGTTGTCGAAAAAGAGCGCCTCAACCGCGTCAAACACGCGATCGGCTTGGAGTACGCCGACGTTACGTACGTCTTGAATCGATTCTCGATCGATCCGAGCGAGATCGATTACTGCACCGTGACGACGACGCAAGCGGTGGAATACATTTTTTTCGACCCAACCAGACTTCGTTTCGAAATCACTCCCGACGTGCCACCCGAACTCCAAAGTGGATACTACACCGCTCTGCGCGCGAAGGGAGCGGACGATTACTTACAACGCGGGGCGCGCCACGTCGTCGACGATCTCATCGCCAAACGCGAGGGACGCCGGCAGATCGCTCCCGCCTTTCAGGAATATTTCCGCCAGTACGAAGCGATCGACCCTGCGCCGCTGCAAGTCCTCGGTGCCGTTGAATGGTTCGTACACTCGGAATTGTGGAGCCGTTCAAGAACGTTGCCGCAAATCGCGCAGACAAACTACGAGGCGACCTTCGATGAGGGATTCAGAAAAGCGTTTCACGTTCCGATTCGCCTCACGCTTGGGGACCGAACGATTCCCGGAATACTCGTTTCGCACCACTTGGCGCACGCCGCGTACGCATTTTTTGAAAGCGACTTCGATCGAGCTGCGATTCTGACGCACGATGGTGCCCGCGATCCCCACAGCTATGCCGCCGGGATGTTTTATTACGCTGAAGGCACGAAGCTCGTTCCGATGACCCCCCACTACTTGGCGATCGGAAACCTTTACGACGTCGTAGCGGAAAGGATCGGATTGAGTGCCACCGCCGGCGCGGGGAAATTGATGGGGCTTGCGGCATACGGATCGCCGGATTTCTTTGATGAGAAGTTCGTTGGAAATTTGTTCGATACCAACGAGCGGTCACCTCAGGACTGGCTAGATACCGCCTTCGCAGAAGCACGGAACCGCGGTTACGATATGAGTGCGCTTGGCATTCGCGATCGAATGACGGAGCCGATCAACGCGAATGTCGCCGCGTCGGTTCAACGCATTTTCGAGGAGTCTCTGCTCAAGGCGGTCGATGCATTGGCGTCCGTCCTGAAGATCGTCGGAAAGTCGACCGATCGGCTCTGTTTGTCCGGTGGTACCGCCCTCAATTGTCCGGCGAACACGCGAGTATACGAAGAATCTGCCTTCAATCGACCCTTCGTTCCGCCGGGGGTCGCGGACTCGGGACTTGCGCTAGGCTCGGCGTACGTGCTCTATCACTGTTTGCTCGAACAGCCCCGAAAAAAACCCGCAACGGATGCCGACCGCAAATATCTTTCATTTTCGTACGACACGCAAGAAATTGAAGCGGAGCTACGACGGTTCTCCGGCATCGTTTTCGAAAAAGTCGACTGCCCGGAACGAGACGCGGCAGAGGCAATCGCGGAAAACCGCGTCATAGCGTGGTTCGATGGTCGCGCCGAGCTCGGGCCACGCGCGCTCGGACACCGCTCGATTCTTGCCGACGCCCGAGACGCCGCGAATTGGGATCGCGTGAATCGCATCAAAGGACGCGAGTGGTGGCGTCCCTTGGCGCCCGCCGTTTTGGCTTCGGACTACCACGAGTGCTTCAGCTCCGCGCCGCCAATCTCGCCGTACATGCTTTTCAACGCGGACGTCGTTTGCGACGCGGTTCCGGCCGTCACTCACGTTGACGGCACCGCGAGAATTCAAACGGTGGACGAACACGACGGAGCGTTCTTTCGCTTACTCAACTTCTT
This sequence comes from Vulcanimicrobiota bacterium, assembly GCA_019236495.1. GTDB lineage: Bacteria > Vulcanimicrobiota > Vulcanimicrobiia > Vulcanimicrobiales > Vulcanimicrobiaceae > JAFAIW01. Next base: position 3,827 of record JAFAIW010000139.1, read on the forward strand.
CAAGGACATCACGGGCACGTCGATCGTCTTGAATACCTCCTTCAACGGTCCGGGCGAGCCGATCGTCGAAACGCCGAAAAACGCGCTGGACTGTTTCGTCGCGCGAGGCCTGGATGCGCTCTACATCGGTGGCTTCCGCGTGGTGGCCTCGAGTTAACGGTCTCTGTCTAAACGCCCCAGCAGGTCGCGCCCAATGATGATTTGCTGGATTTCCGACGTGCCTTCGTAGATCTCCGTAATCTTTGCGTCGCGATAGTAGCGTTCGACCGGGAATTCCGTCGTGTAGCCGTAGCCGCCGTGGATTTGCACCGCTTCCGCCGCGTGGCGGCGGGCGGCAGTCGATGCAAAGAGTTTCGCTTTACTCGCCTCTACCAGAAACGGCTTGCCGGCGGAACATAGCGCCGCGGCGCGATACGTCAGCAGCCGCGCCGCGTCGAGATCCGTGGCCATCTGTGCGAGTTTGAACGAGACGCCCTCGAAGGCGCCGATCGGTTTCCCGAACGCATGGCGTTCTTTTGCGAATTTGACGGAGGCATCGAGGCATGCCGCGAGGATGCCGCACGCCTGCGCCGCGATCCCGATCCGGCCGCCGTGCAGAGCCGTCATCGCGCCGGAAAATCCCTGACCCTCTTCTCCGAGCAACGCATTGCGTCCGACGTGCACGTCGTCGAAGGCGAGATCGCAGGTGTTACTTGTGTGAATGCCGAGTTTTTCCGTGACTCTTTCCACCACGATGCCGGGCGTCGAGTTCTCGATCAGAAACGCGCTTATAGCGCCGCGGTCCCGATCGCTCGTTCGAAACATCCCCATGATCACGCCGGAGTAACTCCCGTTCGTGCACCATTGCTTGCGTCCGTTGAGCACGTATCCGTCTGCGCTGCGGCGCGCCGTCGAGCGCAATGCGTTCGCGTCGGAACCGGCTTCGGGCTCGGTCAGCGCAAACGCACCGAGATAGTCTTCGGAAGCGAGGCGCGGTAGATAACGCCGGCGCTGTTCCTCGTTGCCGAGTTTCAGCACGGCGTTGCAAATCATCGAATGCACCGACACGGTCACCGCGGCTCCAGCATCGACGCGCGCCAATTCTTCGATTGCAAGCGCGTACGCGACGTAGTCGGCTCCAACGCCGCCGTACTGTTCGGGAACGAGAATTCCGAGGATTCCCGCCGCGTTCAGCTTCGTGTAGAGATGCCGCGGAAACGCGTGATCGCGATCCCACGCGGCGACGTGAGGAGCAATTTCTTTCGCGGCGATTTCGGCTGCAAGCGCACCGATCGCGCGCTGCTCTTCCGACAGCTCGAACGCTGCTCGCGAGCGTTCTTCCAACATCAGTAGGTGTAGAACCCGCGACCGGTTTTGCGGCCGAACCAGCCGGCGGCAACGTATTGCTTCAGGAGCGGGCACGGACGGTATTTCGAATCGCCGAAACCCTCATAAAGCACGTCCATGATCGCCAAGCACGTATCGAGGCCGATGAAATCGGCCAACTGCAACGGCCCCATCGGATGATTCATGCCGAGCTTCATCACCGTATCGATTGCTTCAACCGACGCGACGCCTTCGTAGAGCGCCGTAATCGCCTCGTTGATCATCGGCATCAAGACGCGATTAGAGATGAATCCGGGAAAGTCGCGCACTTCTACCGGCGTTTTGTCCAGCTTCTCCGCCAACGTCTTCGTGAAATCGAACGTCGCTTGAGAAGTGGCCAGGCCGCGGATGATCTCGACGAGCTTCATGACCGGCACTGGATTCATGAAGTGCACGCCGATGACTTTTTCCGGGCGCGAAGTTTCGGCACCAAGTACGGTGATCGAAATAGAAGATGTGTTGCTTGCGAGCACGGCTTCCGGCGGCGTCTCATCGTCCATGCGCCGAAACAACTCGCGCTTCACATCGACGTTTTCGGTGGCCGCCTCGATCGCGATGTCGACGTCCCAGTCTTTCATCGCGGTCGACGGCGTAACGTGGGAGAGAATTTTCCCTCGCTGCTCTTCCGTCAGCCGTCCTTTCGCGACGCCGCGCTCGAGGTTGGCCGCAATCGCGTCGATGCCGCGCTGTACGAACTGCTCTTCACGGTCGTGAAGGATCACGCGCGCGCCCGCCGCCGCGGCGACTTGCGCGATGCCCGATCCCATTTGGCCCGCTCCGACGACCGCTACGCGCAAGATCTAGCCGACGCGAACGAGCATGGCATCGCCCTGGCCGCCGCCGCTGCAGATCGCGGCGATCCCGAGTCCGCCGCCGCGCGCGCGCAGTTGGTGGATGACGGACGCCACGATACGCGCACCCGATGCACCGATCGGATGACCGATCGCGACCGCGCCGCCGCGTAGGTTGACCGCCGCCGGATCGAGCCCGAGTCGCTTGGTCGAGGCGAGCACAACCGCCGAGAAGGCCTCGTTGATCTCCCACACGTGAATCGCTTCTTTGCGAAGGCCGTACTTCTCCATGAGTTTCTGCGCGGCCATCGCGGGCGTGAGCGCGATGTACGGCGAGTCCCAGCCGACGGTCGCGTGTCCGGCGATCGTTCCAAGTGGTTCGTGGCCGTGCTCTTTCGCCCAATCTTCGTCCGCCAGCACCAGCGCCGCTGCGCCGTCGTTCACTCCCGGTGCGTTTGCCGCAGTGATCGTTCCGTCTTTGTCGATCGGTTTCAATTTCGCCATCGCCGCCAAATCGGCGTCGCCGCGCACCGACTCGTCCTGCTCGAAGAGTGCGTGGGGAACGTCACCCGTCACGAACGGCGACCACGCATCGGGATTCGGCGCAAACTCCTCCGACGGAGCGTGATCCCACACCGACGTGCTTCCGTTGCCTTGCGCCAGCGCCGGAATTCGCGCGCGCGCCTCCGCGGGTCGCTTTTCGACCACGAACTTCCCCTTGAGCTTCGATGCAACTTTCAACGGAAGGATCTCGTCCTTGAACGTTCCGCTTTCGTGCGACCGTTGCGCGCGCTTGTGGCTCTCGTACGCAAAGCGATCTTGCTCTTCGCGTGTGATGCCGAGCTCGCGCGCGACTTTGGCACCTTGCGTTGCCATCGTCATCTCGAAGTAGTAGTCCCAGAGTCCATCGTTGATCATCGCATCGACGAGCTTTCCGTCGCCGAAACGGTAGCCGGTTCGCGCTTCTTTCAACAGGTAGGGAGCGAGCGACATCGATTCCATGCCGCCGGCCGCAACCACCGCGTTGTCGCCCGCGTTGATCAGCGAGGCGGCGCCCACCACGGCGAGCATACCGGACGCGCAGACCTTGTTGACGGTCTCCGCCGTTGTGGTCTTGGCGAGGCCCGCTTTAAAGGCGGCCTGCCGTGCGGGCGCTTGCCCGACGCCCGCCTGAAGCACCTCGCCCATAATCACGTGCTCGACATCGGAGGGATCGACGCCCGCGCGTTCGAGCGCGCCGGCGAGCGCTGCGGCTCCCAAGCTGGTTGCGGGGACGTTCGAAATTGCGCCACCGAGACGGCCAAAAGGCGTCCGGGCGGTGCCGAGGACAACGGCTTTACTGTTCATGGACGTCATAACACCGCGCCTTTCGTTTTAGCGGCAAAATGGACCTAGTCCGGAAGCGCCTCCCGGGAAATGGACTGCGTGCAGATGACGCGCTCGTCGGGGCCACAATTTTCGCATTCGAACTGCAGCGTCACGTGCCCGATCGCAAAACGTTCGCGCAACAACCCCTCGATCGCTCGAAGGACGGCCGTCGCTTCGCTAATGCGCCGGTCGTCGAGGAGGACGTGCGCTGCGAGGGCGTACTCGCGCGACCCGATACTCCAAACGTGCAAATCGTGAACGTCGACGACGCCGCCCACCGCGCAGATGCCGCGCTGCACTTCGAACGTGTCGATCGAGGCGGGTGCGCTTTCGAGCAAGACGTGCCCGGCGTCGCGCGCGATACGAACGACACCCAATACGATGATGCCGGCCACGAACAGCGAGAGCGCCGGGTCGATCCACGTCGCACGGGTCAACGCAATCGCGATGCCGCCGAGCAACACGGCCAGCGCTCCCAGTGCGTCGCCCGCCACGTGATACAGCGCCGCGCGGACGTTCAGGTTTGCGTGACGCTCGCGTGCCAGCATGGTTCCAACGGCGAGGTTTACCGCAAGCCCGATCGCAGCGAAGACCGACATCGATGCGCCCGCCGGTACGACCGGCGTTCCAAACCGTCGCACCGCTTCGATTGCAATGAAGATCGTTGCGGTGAAGAGCAGGGCCCCGTTGACGAGCGCGGCGAGCACTTCGAGCCGGCCGAAGCCAAAGGTTTGCTTGCGATTCGCCGGCGCCGCGGCGCCGATGGCCGCCGCTAGGGCGATCGCAAGCGCGAATGCGTCCATGCAAACGTGCACCGCGTCTGCCGTAAGGGCGAGGCTGCGCGTCAGGTAACCGCCCCAGAACTCGAGCGCCGCAACGGCAGCCACGAGCGCTAATCCGACGGACAGCGAGCGGCGCATCACGCGCGCAATGCCTTCAGTGCCAAGATGGCGAGCATTGCTCCAAAGGTCGCGAAGGTGCGGCTCTCGGCGCGAGGGATAACCGAGGGATCGTACGACCCCTCTCCGTCTTTCGCGGGCGTCAGGCGCGGTACGATGCGCGGCACTCGCTCGCAATAGCGATCGAATCTCGCACCAAATTGCGAGCGCAAATATTGCTCCTCATGCGGAATGATGATTGCGTAAACGCCGGCCATGACCCCGAGTGCGCTCACGATCAGTGCGACGCGACCGGCAAGGTCGTTCCTGCCCGTGAACGCGCACGCGAATCCGAGCGCGGTCGCGAAATTGCCGATGTAGAGCGGATTGCGCACGTGTGCGTACGGTCCGGCGGTGATCAGCTTCGACGCGACGACTTCATCGTCGCGGGTCGTGACGCCCGAATACCCAACGGCCCAGCACCGGATCGCCTCGCCGAAAAATGCCAACGGAAGACCCGCAGCGATGCTAAACGCGCTCGGCTTTCCAAACGCCGCCAGAATCGCCGCGGGGAGCGCGAGCAGGGCGCCCCGATTCTTAAAAACGAATGCCTTGAACTCGTCGTTGCGAAAGTCGGTCACGTTCACACCGGCTGGACGACGTCATTCATTGCCGCATCCAGGGCGTCGCGTAACGACGACTCCAACGCAAAGCGCGGTTCCCAGCCGAGCGCCCGAAGCTTAGAATTGTCACCATAAAATTGCGGAACGTCGACGTGACGCAACTTGTCGGCGGCCTCGCGCACTTCGACCGGCGTTCCCGCGGCTTCGATCAAGATGCGCAAGAGCGTGCGCACTTTGACCGGCCGCCCGCTGCAGACGTTATATGCTTCGCCGGGAGTGCCGCGCTCGGAGAGCGCGATGTACGCTTCCACGACGTCGCGCACGTCCAGGAAATCACGCTCGGTCTCCAGATTTCCGACCTCGATGCGGGGCGGTTCGACCTTCTTTGCGATGCGTGCCAGCTGCCTTGCGAACGATGCAACGACGAACCGTCCGTCTTGCCCCGGCCCGATATGGTTGAAGGCCCGCGCGACGACGACGGGCTGTCCGTAAGCGCGAAACGCCGCGAAACACACTTGTTCCGCCGCCGCTTTGCTGGCGGAGTACGGCTCTGCAGGCGCGATCGGTGCGGATTCTTTGAGCGCGCCGTAGGCCTCGTTGCCGCGACCGTAGACTTGGGCCGAGCTCGCGAAGACGATTCGCGCGGCGCCGGCGCGGCGGGCCGCTTCCACGAGGCGCGCCGTTCCGATGACGTTGGTTTCGTAGGTGGCCGTTGGATCGTCATACGCGGCCGGAACGAACGTTTGGCCGGCCAGATGGAAGATCACGTCGGGCCGTGCGGCGCCGACGGCGGCTGCAACGCTTGCAGAATTTTCGAGCTCGAGGGGCACGTCGAGCGCATCGTGAGCACGCCCGGCTGCGACCGTTTCCCACCCAAGTTCGATCAACCGGCGCCGCAAGTGGCGCCCCACGAAACCGGTCGCTCCCGTGATGAGCGCGCGCATGCCGGGCTACACGGAGACGAGAGGGCGAAGCCGGTCGAGATCCGCCTTAACCATCATCTCAACAAGATCTTCGAAGCCGATTTCCGGCTCCCAGCCGAGCTCTCGCCGCGCCTTTGAAGCGTCGCCGATCAAGAGATCGACTTCGGCCGGTCTGATGAAGCGTGCGTCGATGCGCACGTACGGCTCGAATGAGCCAAGGCCCGCGCTTTCGAACGCGATACGTACGAAGTCGAGGACTCGATGCGTGCGTCCGGTCGCGATCACGTAGTCGTCGGCCCGATCTTGCTGCAACATCATCCACATAGCCCGCACGTAATCGCCCGCAAAGCCCCAGTCGCGCTGCGCTTCGAGATTTCCCAAACGAAGTTCGTCGGAGATGCCCAGC
>JAFAIW010000013.1 GCA_019236495.1 Vulcanimicrobiota bacterium
CGTCGATATACGCCACCGGTTGATAGCGCGCGATCGCCGCATCGGGTAACGGTGATGCTGCAGAACAGAGCAGCGCGGCGAGGATGGAACTCGAAAACCTCATCGCGGCTCTTGCCTAGCGCCCGTGCAGGTCCAGGGATGCGGTATCGGTCGCAAATTGCGAAACGCTGTCGTCGTGCTCGTTTGCAAACTTTGGCAAGCCCTGTTCATCGAGGGCAAAGCTGGTTGGGATCGGCCTGTCCTCGTATCGGGTATAGCGCGCGAGTTGCACCACGACAAGCCGGTCGTAGCGATTCTGCGGCACGTAGAACACGCTGTCGTTTTCGACTTGCTCGCCGGGATCGAGGTAGAGATCGCCTTCTGTCTTCGGGTCAGCGAGGTGCGTGATGAATCCAGTGCTGTACACCGGCACGGCCTGCGACGCACGATAGTACGCCGCCGGGCGTAACGTGTCACTTCCGATTGCGATCCGGCGCGGCGCGGAGAGCAGCTCGATTCGCTGCCCCACCACCGTATCCGCTAACCCGAGAAAGTGGACATGCACCGTTCCCACGTTTTTGATCGTCCTGTGTAACCGGATCGCGATCAGGCCTCCGTGGGCACCTTCCTTTTCGAGCGATGCCGAAAAATTGATGTTAGGGCGCGCTAACGATGGCAGAATCCGGTTCTCATAAATGAAAACGTAGAAGGCCCAAAATCCGGCGGCGACGATAGCGACGATCTCAATGACGTCGCGGACGATTCGAACCGTGTGCGAGCGGCGCGTGTGCGGCGCGTTAGGTCCGTCGTCGTGCTCGGAAAACATCATCGCTTCGCGGCTCGTTCGAAGCGAGATACCTCAAGCCTTTCGAGATCTAGCGGGCGGGAGTGCCCTTTGACTGCCGGAGTCTTTCACGACGAGGAGCGCGTTGAGCGTCTCTTCGATACCGCAGGCGACGAGGAGAATCCCAACAGCCGCGTCGTGCATTAGGATGGCGGCGGCGCCGGCGGGCAGTCTGCGGGCTTGGGGTTGCAGCGGGGCGCAGTGGCGCGCGAGTGGGTAGGAATTCATCGGGTCGCCTCAATTCTGCTCTCTTTTGTTGTCGGCATTCGACGCATTTCATCTGATAGCGAAGTGCAACGGCTTTGCACGAGTTGTGAAAAGCGAGCGTTACGAACCTGCGACCCACCCCCGATACCGCGCGTCGGTCCGGAGCGCGTCGAGCCGCACGTCGTTGGCAAAAAGTCTGCGCGAATCGCGATCCATACGTGCGAGCCATGCAAACGCCTTATCGGGCTCGTGCTGCAACGCCAACATTGCAGCGATCGACAAGATGGCCGACGGATTCGCAAGCTGTCCCGCTCTGGCAATCGACGCGCGCGCATCGACAAAGGCGCGGCGCGACGCGGATGCATTGCCATCTTGCGCAAAGAGCAGCGCGAGCAGCGTCGAGGCTTTGATGGCTGCGAGCGTGTCGCGCGAATGCGCCATCGGCACGAGCTCGCGTTCCGCGAGCGCGCGGCGGCTGAGCGTTGCATTCGCGAGCGCAGCTAAATACTGCGCGGTTACGTCACGTGGTTCCAAAGTGAGCGACTGACTTGCGAACGCCAGCGCGTCGGAGTACTGGCGGCGCAAGTATTGGAGCAACGCGAGATCGTCGGTGGCTTCGGTCCACGTCGAATCATACGCGATCCCGTCGCGCAGTTGTGCGATTGCCTGCGGAATGCGCGCCTCGCTCATCAGCAACTCGGCGTACCAGGTGTGCGCTTCGACGAGCGTCGGATCGAGACGCAGCGCCGTACGAAATTCGCGCTCGCCTTTTTGCGGGTTTCCGAAGAGCGCTTCGTACTGACCCGCGGCAGCGTGCGCCGGCGCGAGGTCGCCGGAAAGACGCACTGCCGTCGTAGCATTCGAAAGCGCTGCGTGCATCGCCGCAATTGCCCGATCCGCATCGCCGTAGCGCAGTGCCAAGCTCATATCGGCGTACGCGAGCCCGGCGTATCCCAATCCGTTCGACGGCGCGTCGCGGACGGCGCGCTCGAAATAGGGCATGCTGCGCTGCACGTCCACGATGCTCTTGGCCGTGCTCCAGTAGTAATACCCGGTGTCGAAGGCCGCTGCGGGCGAATCGCCGGACAACGCCGGCGGGTGGGTCGCCCGCGCCGCGATGAGCGTGCCCGTCAGGGCCGCGCACGCCGCAATCCACCACGCACCGTGCCGCGCGCGCGAACGCGCCGGCGCCGCGCATGCATCGATCACGAGTTGATAGCCTCGGCGCGGCACCGTCTCTATGCGCACCCGCGGATCGGGTTCGAACGCGCGCCGCAGACGATAGATACACTGCGTCAGGTTGGCTTCTTCGACCGCCGCGCTGCCCCACAGCGCGTCCATCAGCGCTTCTTTTGAGAGCACGCTACCGGGTTGCTGCGCCAGCACGATCAATGCGTCGACGGCTTTGGGCGGAAGCGGCACGACCCGGCCGCCGCGACGCAGCGCGCGCTCTTCGGGACGGAGGGTGAATGAAGCGAGCTCGTACGTCATGGCACGCTCTCCCGGGTGCGTTGAGGATTCGTTAACGATTTGATTGAGACTCCGCGGCCCCTGGGCCTCTACACTCAAGCGCACGATGCGTTCGCTCTGTGTCGCGATCATGACCCTCGCCGGCTTGGCCGCCTGTGGCGGCGGTGCTAGCGGAGGCGGGAATCCGCCGCCGGTTCCAACCGCGTCGCCGACGCCGACGCCTACTCCGAATCCGCAAGCGTCGTTCTACGAACCTCACGCGACGGGCGACACGTGGAATTACACGTGCCGCGACATCAAAGGCGGCGGTGAAAACGGGGGCAATCCGTTTTCGATCGTCGATTCTGTGCTTGGCGCGACCACG
>JAFAIW010000061.1 GCA_019236495.1 Vulcanimicrobiota bacterium
ATCCGATGGTGAGGATCGACGATCCGGCGAAATACATCGCAGCCCAAATGGTCGCCGGATGCGGCGAAAGCTGTTGGCGCAAACCGAAAAACGCCAAGCCGAATCCGAAGATGAGCATCGCAACCCAGACCGCGAGAATCGCGACCAGCGAAAAGGGTGCAAACGATGCGAAGAAATCTTCGCGCTTCCCGTCCTCGCGAATTCGATAACCCACCCACGGCCACAAGCGCCACAGGGCGCGATTCATCAGCGGACTGACGCGGCCGCGGCGGTTGACGGCGCGCGGGACGATGACGGAGGCAAAAACGTCGCGCAACGCCAGGACGACGATGACCGTCCCCACCAGCAAGATCAGCCAATCCAGCGCCGTCATACGACTAGAGATGCTGCAGGAACGCTCGCGGTTGCCGCGCACGAGCCGCTTGATGCATCTGGCCCTGGTGACCGGTCCCGTGCGGTCCGGGAAGAGCACGTTGGCGGCAAAGCTCGCTTCCGAACGCGGACGTCCCGTGGTGTATTTGGCAACCGCGCCGCGCTATCCGGAAGACGACGAGTGGCTTGCGCGGATCGAACATCATGCGGCGCGCCGGCCGGCCGAATGGGAGCACCACGAGACTGCGACGTGGGACGAGGCGGCCTGGGAGGCGTGCTGCGCTACGTCGCGCGAGAAGACGCTGCTCGTCGATTCGCTCGGAGGCTGGCTGACCGCGCGGATGGACGCGCATCGCGAGCAGCTCGATGCCGATCCGGTGGCGGCGATGGGGCGGCTCGACGCGGAGGCGGAGCGTCTCGCGCAGACGCTGGCGGCGGCGCCGGGTGCGGTCATCACCGTCAGCGAGCAAACGGGCTGGGGGGTGGTCCCGGCGTACGCGTCCGGCCGCGTCTACACGGACGTCTTGGGCCGGCTCGAGCGCCGGATCGCCCTCGACGCAGCGCACGCCTATCTCGTGGTGGCGGGGTTTGCGGTCGAGTTGTGCGCGACCGGCGTGAAGCTCACTGAATCGGATTGAGCTTGATGTAGTCGAGCGGCGTCACTTCGTCTTTCTTGACTTTTGCTTGAAGCGAGCCGGTCTGATAGCCGGCGGCGCTTGCGTCGACTTCCTGCGTGCCCACCGGTACTTTGCTCAAGGTGAACCCGCCTTGAGCATCGGTGGTCGCGGTCACCGTCGCTCCGACCGAGACCAGCGCGTTTCCGATCGGTTTGTTGGTGTTCGCATCGATCACCCGGCCGGTTACTCCCCCGAAGTCCTGAACGCCGATATGGTTGGGGTCGCCGCTGCAACCGCCGCCGTTCGCGCCGAGCAACAGTACGAACGAGAGGGCAAGGAACGAAAGCTTATATGAAGGCATCGAGCGCAAATTTTTGCGCCGCGGCGGCCGTCGCCTCTCGGCGCGGCTGCCGAAGGGTGCCGGGCGAGTTTGTGAAAGGTTCGCAGGGCGATGAATCCATACGGTCCGGTGGCGATCTACCTCGCGGTCGCGGTCGCCGCGGCGCTACTCTTTTCCATCGTGCCGGGTGTACTGGCGCGCAAAAAACCAAATCCGGAGAAGGCCGAGGCCTATGAGTGCGGCGTGGAGCCGACCTCGAGCGTCTCGGGGCGATTCCCGGTGCGCTTCTATTTGATTGCGATGCTGTTCGTGGTCTTCGACGTCGAGGCCGCCTCGTTCTATCCGTGGGCAGTGCAGATGCACGCGCTGCGCGTGTTTGGGTTGCTCGAGATGGTGGTCTTCGTGGTGGTGCTCGGCATCGGGTACGCATACGTCTGGAAGAAGGGAGGCTTCGTGTGGAGGTAGGCCCGGGGCACTTCCTGCTCGCCAAGCTCGACGACGTGGCGCGCTGGGCGCAAAGCTCCAGCGTCTGGCCGTTGACGATGGGGTTGGCGTGCTGCGCGATCGAGATGATGTCGGTGACGGCGCCGGAATACGACGTGGCGCGTCTGGGCTCGGAAGTTTTTCGTGCGTCCCCGCGTCAGGCCGATCTCATGATCGTTTCAGGAAGGGTCGCGCAAAAGATGGCGCCCATTGTGAAGCGGCTCTACGACCAAATGGCCGACCCGAAATGGGTGATATCGATGGGAGCATGTGCCTCGTCCGGCGGTATCTTCGATAACTACGCCATCGTGCAAGGCGTCGACACGATCGTACCGGTGGACGTTTACGTTCCCGGTTGCCCGCCAACGCCCGACGGATTGTTGTACGCTATCAACCTGATCCAGCAGCAGATTCGCGAAGGCGGACGCGGCGGGATCTTCGCAAGAGCGTAACCGATGCCGAGTCCGCAAGCTCCGCCGATGGCCGGGACGGCCATCGACCCGACGAGTGTGCGTCCGGATCTCGCCGACGCGCAGATCGAACGCGTCGCGCCGGCCTCGCTGCGCGCGCGCTTGGAAGCATTGAAGAGCGAAGGGTACGCGATGCTGCTCGACATTGGCGGCGTCGACTACCCGCGGCGCGACGCGCGCTTCGACGTCGTCTATCACTTGTTGAAGTTGCCGGTTTCGAGCGCGACCGTTCAAGAAATCGGCACGCCGAATCGCATCCGCGTGCTGTGCGCGGTGCCGGAAAACGTCGCACTGCCGACCGTCAGCGATCTTTGGAAGAATGCCGACTGGGCAGAACGCGAAATCTTCGATCTTTTCGGAATCCGCTTCGACGGTCATCCGGACATGCGGCGCATTCAGATGCCGACGCATTGGGAAGGTCACCCGTTGCGCAAGGACTATCCGGTGCGCGGGCCGGCGCGCGAACGCGCACCGCGCCCGGACTTTGCAAATAAAGGCAACGTTCCGGCCGGTACGCCGCCCACCGGCAAATCCGCGCAAGTCTTGGAAGAGCAGAACGTCGCGCAGGACCACAAGCGATGAGCGTCAGCTCCACGCCGCTCGAGCCACTGGGTTCCGAAGTCTTATTGCAAGACGGCAACGCCATGGTGCTGTCGATGGGTCCGCAACATCCATCGACGCACGGCGTGCTTCAAATCATGCTCGAGATCGAAGGCGAAACCGTCGTCAAGGCGGAGCCGGAAATCGGCTATTTGCACACCGGGATCGAGAAGACCGCGGAAAACCTTTTCTGGACGCAGGCGCAGACCGTGATCGAGCGCATGGACTATCTCGCGCCGGAGTCGAACGCGCTCTGCTACTGTCTTGCGGTCGAAAAACTGCTCGGCGTGGAAGCCGAAATTCCGGAACGCGCGACCTTGATCCGCGTGCTGGTGGCGGAGCTGACGCGCATCGCCTCGCACTGTGTATGGCTCGGAACGCACGGGATCGATTTGGGCGCACTCTCGATCTTTTTCTATTGCTTCGATTTGCGCGAAAACATTCTCGACTTGCAAGAAGCCGCCGGCGGCGCGCGCATGCATCCCAATTACGTACGCGTGGGCGGCGTCAATGGCGATTTGCCCGACGGCTTCTTGACGCGCCTCGACGCGCTGATCGAAAAATTCCCGGGGCGGATGCGCGAGCTGCGCGCGCTCTTGCAGAAAAACCCGATCTTTCAAGATCGAACGATCGACGTGGGAATCGTTTCGGCGGAACAAGCCGTCGGCTGGGCCCTGACCGGACCCGCGCTGCGCGCCTCGGGAGTCGCATACGACGTGCGGCGCGCGTTTCCGTATTGCGGTTACGATAAATACGAGTTCGACGTTCCGACGCGCAAAGAAGGCGATGCCTATGCGCGATTCCTCGTGCGCTTGGACGAAATGGACGAAGCGATGCGCATCGTGGCGCAAGTCCGAAAGGCGCTCCGTCCCGGACCGACCATGAGCAGTAACGTGAAGTTCGCCCCACCGCCCAAAGAAACGATTGCGATCTCGATGGAAGCCTTGATTCACCACTTCAAATTGGTGAGCGAAGGCTTTCGCGTGCCGCCGGGCGACGTCTACGCATCCGTCGAAGGCCCGCGCGGCGAGTTGGGATACTACGTCGTGTCGGACGGCGGAAACCGCCCGTACCGCGTTCGCACCCGGCCACCGTCGCTGTACAATCTCCAAGCGCTCAAAGGCATGGCTCCCGGAAATCTCATCGCCGATCTGGTCGTGATGATCGGCTCGATGGACCCAGTATTCGGAGAAGTGGATCGATGAGCGATTTCGCGGCATTGCGCGAAGAGTTGCAACCGGAGTGCGAGGCGCTCATCGCGCAGTATCCCGACAAACGCTCGGCGCTCTTACCGATCGTCCATCTCTTTCAAGCGCGGCAAGGTTACGTGACGCGCGATGCGATGTGGGCATGCGCGGAGATGCTCGAGCTGACGCCGGCGGTGGTCGAGTCGACCGTTTCCTTTTATACGCTTTTTTTCCGCAGGCCGGTCGGCAAGTATATGCTCCAGGTCTGCCGCAATCTGTCGTGCCTTTTGAACGGCGCCGAGACCGTCATGGCGGCATTTCGGGACAAGCTCGGAATCGGGCACCTGCAAACGACCGCGGACGGGCTCTTCTCGTATGAAGAAGTCGAGTGTCTGGCCGCCTGCGATCGCGCGCCATGCATGCAGGTGAATCTCGAGTTCGTTTACGACCTCACGCCCGCTGCCATCGACGACATGCTCGCTGCGATGCGCGGCGGCACGTATCCGGTTGCGCCCCTCCCCCAGACCGCGAAACCGGCCCGCACGTGGGCGGTCGCGGCCGACGGCGAAGTCGCGCTCGGCGATAAATCGCCGGGTGCGGAAAATGCCAGCGATCCCAATAATGCGGGCGGGATCGGCGATCGGAGCGGCGTGATCATGTTGGATCGTATCTTGGCCGAGCAATCTCGCTTTACGGGCAGGACGCGCGAACGCTTACCGAACGAACCGCCCGCCGCGATGCGCGAAATCGCGCAAGAAGAAGCGGGGCACGCGCACTGATGGCGATGCGGTACGAGCCGGTCCTGCTCAAGGGCATTGGTGAAGCGGATCTGCGCGACATTCGCGTCTATCGCGAACGCGGCGGATACAAACAATTGGAACGGGCCTTTCGCGAGCTGTCGAGCGCGCAGGTGCTCGACCTGGCCAATGCCTCGGGCCTCCGTGGGCGCGGCGGCGCGGGTTTTCCGACCGGGCGCAAGTGGCAATTCTTGCCCGCGAACGGCGCGCCGCGGTACATGGTGTGCAACTGCGACGAAGCGGAGCCCGGCACGTTCAAGGATCACACGCTGCTCGAAGAGACGCCGCATCTGGTGCTTGAGGGCATTTTGATCGGCGCGTACGGCATCGGTTGCCATCATGCGTTCATTTACATTCGCGGCGAATTCAAACGTGGATATGAAATCATGCGCCGCGCGGTGGACGATGCGCGCGCCGCAGGCTTCATTGGGAAAAACCTTTTCGGCACCGGCTACGATTTGGAGTTCACGATTCATCGCGGCGCGGGCGCGTATATCTGCGGCGAAGAGACCGCGCTGCTCAACTCGCTCGAAGGCAAACGGGGCGAGCCGCGCCTCAAACCACCCTTCCCCGCCGTCGAGGGGTTGTATAAAGCGCCCACCGTGGTCAACAACGTGGAAACGCTCGCGTATCTCGTTCCGATCTTGGAACGCGGTGCCGAGTGGTTTGCCGGCGTCGGAACGGAGCGCTCCAAAGGCTTCAAGATCGTGTCGGTCAGCGGTCACGTGCGGAAGCCCGGAAACTACGAAGTGCCGTTGGGCGTCAGCGTCAACGAGCTGATCGAATTGGCCGGCGGACCACGCGAAGGACGCAAAGTCGTCGCGGTGCAGCCCGGCGGCGGTTCGTCGGCGGCGATCTTCGAAGAGCATTTCGATTTACCGTACGACTATGAATCGATGACGAAGGCCGGCTCGATGCTTGGCTCCGGCGCGATGGTCGTGTTCGACGACACCACCGATTTCGTGAAAGCCGCGCACTCGCTCGTGCGGTTTTTCGCGCACGAATCGTGCGGACAGTGCACGCCGTGCCGCGAAGGCGGCCACTGGCTCGAACGGACGCTCGCGCGGCTGGTGGCCGGCTACGGATTGCAGTCGGACATCGACGTGCTCGAAAGCGTGTCGCACCAAATGACCGGCTTGAACTTGTGCGCGCTCGGCGATTCGATCGAGCCGTTCTTGGCCTCGGTGGTCAAACGGTTTCGCCCGCAGTTCGAAGCGCGCGTGCGCAGGAACGGAGCATCATGAGCGACGCGAACGTCTTGCTCACGATCGACGGCATGCCGGTGAGCGTTCCCAAGGGAACGCTTTTGGTCGAGGCCGCGAAACGCGTGCGCAAAGAGATTCCGGTCTACTGCTACCACACCAAGCTCGGACCGGCGGGTTTGTGCCGCGTGTGTTTGGTCGAAATCGAAGGCATGCCCAAGCTGCAGATTGCCTGCAACACCGTGGTTACCGACGGAATGGTCGTTCACACCTACAACGACAAAGTGAACGACGGAC
This sequence comes from Vulcanimicrobiota bacterium, assembly GCA_019236495.1. GTDB lineage: Bacteria > Vulcanimicrobiota > Vulcanimicrobiia > Vulcanimicrobiales > Vulcanimicrobiaceae > JAFAIW01. The sequence goes on from JAFAIW010000061.1 coordinate 6,366, forward strand.
GCCGCGCAATTTTAGAATTCTTGCTGGTGAATCACCCGCTGGACTGCCCGATCTGCGACAAGGGCGGCGAATGCGATCTGCAAGACTATGCGATGGCGTACGGCCCGGGCGCGTCGCGGATGGCCGAGCCCAAGGGCGTCAAGCCGAAAGCCGTCGATCTTGGACCCACCATCGTGCTCGATGAGGAACGGTGCGTGGTATGCCAGCGCTGCGTACGCTTCGACGATCTCATCACGCGCGAGCGCAGCCTGGTGGTGAAGAATCGCGGCCACAACGACATCATCGCCACGGCCACCGGCGAGCCGTATCGCTCGAACTACAGCGGGAACGTTACCGAGCTTTGCCCGGTCGGTGCGCTCACCTCGAAAACGTACCGCTTCAAGTCGCGTCCTTGGGATCTGAAGCGCACGCGCACGACGTGCACGCAGTGCAGCGTGGGCTGTCAGATGTACGTCGACGTTCGCCACGAGCAAGTTTTGCGCACCATGTCGGTTCCCGAAGACGACCATCTGTCCGACGGATGGCTGTGCGATCGTGGCCGCTACAACATCGGCTTCTATACCGACGAGCGCCGGCTGCTCGCGCCGCTGCATCGCGACGGGGACCGCTTCGTGCAAATCGAGTGGAGCGAGGCGCTGCAACTCTGGGCCGACGGGTTGCGCTCGGCGTTGTCGCACGGGACCGCAGCGGTTGCGGTACTCGGCGGCGGACGGCTGCTCAATGAAGAGGCATTTGCGCTGCAGCATCTCTTCCGGTCGCGCGGCATCAAGGCGCTCGATTGGCGCGGCGGACGTCAACGGCAAGCGACGCCGGGGAAACATGGCGGAAGCTATCTGGATTTAGAACGCGCGAACGCCATCGTGGTCGTCGGCCAGACGCCGTGGGAAACCGCCCCAATCATGGACCTGCGCATTCGCAAAGCGGTGTTGCGCCACGGCGCGCAACTGATCGTCGTGGCATCGCACGGCGCGCCGGCAGCGGTTCCCGCACTGACGGTGGAGACCGTCGCGGAAGCCTTCGCCGCGTTACCGCCGCAATGCGCGCACGTTGCGCTCGTGTGGGACGGCGTCGACGCGAATGCGGGCGCGGAGCTTTTCGGCGCCGTTCCGCAAAGTGTGGAGTTCACGACCTACATCGCGGGCGAGCAAGGGAACGCGCGGGGCGCGGAAGCGATGGGAATGCACCCCAAATTCGGTCCGGGATATGCGCCGGTCGACGGCGGACCGAGCTTCGCCGAGCTCGTGCGAGCCGGGCGCGAAAGCGGCGTCCGAGCGCTCTCGATTCTCGGGGCAAACCCGCTGCTGCATTATCCCGATCGCATTGCATTGCTGGATATGCTCGCCGGCGTTCCGTTCGTGGTCGTCAGCGAGCTCGTCATGACCGAAACGGCGCAG
>JAFAIW010000286.1 GCA_019236495.1 Vulcanimicrobiota bacterium
CATTTGCGGCCCGCGATACCGAGGGGCGATTGCTCGGCGTCCTGGCGGTTCACCGTCCGGCGGCCGTCGGATTTCGGGCGTCGCGCGAGCCGTTCGAGGCGGCCGCCGCCGCGCTCGCCCCATTGCTGCGCGATTTTCGCGCGATCGTCACCACGCAAAATGCGGCCAGCATCGACACGCTCACGGGATTAGCCAACCGCCGCTCGATCATGGAGCTGTTGTCGATTACTTTGGCACGCGTCGGTATCGGACAGACCTGCTCCGTGCTGTTGATCGACATCGACCGCTTCAAAGACGTCAACGACCGCTTGGGACATCAAGCGGGCGACCGCTGTTTGCAGCTGATCGGAACGGTGATCGCGCAAAACATCCGCAATGTCGACCGGGCCGGACGCATCGGCGGCGAAGAATTTCTCGTGATGATGCCGCAGACGCCGTCCGACGTGGCGCTGGGAATCGGCGAGCGCTTGCGCAACGCGGTAGAGCATTCCGGCTTCGCGTACGAAAGCGGCGCGCCGGTAACCGCCAGCCTCGGCGTGGCGACCGCGACGATCACGGACACCGTCGAAAGTTTGATCGGGCGCGCCGACAAAGCGCTGTATCGCGCCAAGCGCGAAGGGCGAAATCGCGTCGTCGAAATCCCGGCATGATATGATCGATACGCACGCACACGTCCACGATCCGGCTTTCGACTCGGACCGCAGCACGGCCATCGATCGTGCTCGCGAACGCGGCGTCGAAACGATCGTCACGGTCGGCTGCGACCTGAGCGATAGCGGACGCGCGCGAGCGTGCGCCGCCGAATGGGGCATTTACGCCAGCGCCGGCATTCATCCGCACGAAGCCAAAGACGCGCCGGCCGACGTCGGAGCGGCGCTCGGACCGATGTTGGACGATCCGCACGTCGTCGCGGTCGGCGAGACGGGGCTCGACTACTACTACGACCGTAGCCCGCACGACGTGCAGGTCCGGGTGCTTCGCGATCAGATTCGCCTCGCGCGCGAGCGCAAGCTTCCGCTGATCTTTCATCACCGCGACGCCTTCCGCGACTTTGCAACGATCCTCGAGGAAGAGTTCGCCGACGGCATGCGCGGCGTCGTGCATTGCTTTACGGGTGACGCCGAGCAAGCGCGTACCTACGTGGAGCGATTCAAGCTCAAGCTGGGGGTCGGCGGAGTGATTACCTTCAAACATGCCGACACGATTCGTAACGCAATTGCAGCGGTCGGCATCGGCGCGTGCATCCTCGAAACGGACTGCCCGTATCTGGCGCCCGTGCCGCACCGCGGGAAGCGCAACGAGCCGAGCTTCGTCGCCGAGACCGCGGCGATCCTCGCCCAGGTCACCGGAACGACGCTGGGCGAAACCGACGCGATCACCACCGAAAACGCCCGCGTCCTGTTCAATCTCCCGATTTAGGGTTTTGTGGCTCTCTCGGAAGTCGCTCGAAAGCGCACATCGTGTGCGCTTTCTGCTTTGCCGCATTTCGCGCAGAGCAAGCTATGAAACGGCCCTCCATGGCCGGGCGCGAAATGTCGGAAACTTCCAAGAGAGCCACCAAAACCCACTACAGGACGCTATTCCATTCTGCGTCAAAGCGTTTTTGCAGCGCTCCGGCAATCGAGGCGTCATGGAAACGGAGGCCCCAGTCGAGTTGCGACGACGGAGACGTCGCGTTGGCTGAGCCGATCCAAATCGAGTCGCCCGACACGGCGAACTTTTCATTCGCGTCGCCTGCGCGGACGGTCGCGCCGGCACTCCGCAAGCTGCGCGCACAGCGCTCGGTTCGGGCGTTGCGGTCGGCCGCGGCAATCAACAACTCTACGCGAACGCCGCGGCTGCACGCGCGCGCCAGCGCGTCGCACACCGGGCCGGGGCCGAAGGATTCGGTAACGACGCGAATGGACCCGCGGCGCACCGCGTCGATCATTTCGACTTCGGCGCGTAAGGCCGCACGCTTGTTTTCACGAATTCGCGGATCGGCAAGATTGTCGTCGCGTACGATCGTTTGCGCGTCGTCTCGCACAACCCAGTTCCGGTCATCCAAATACGCCACGCCGTCGACCACGGCTTCCTTTGCGTGCAAAGCCGGGATGCCGTGCCGCGGGTCGCTCTTCCACAACTCCGCGTGCACGCCGTGCGCTCGGAGTTCCGCAATTGCCCGGCGCGCCGCACGCGCGCACCTTCCTCGCTTATCGCGATAGGGATGCGCTTCGATCCTTACGCTCACCGCGGCGCCGCGTTCTGCGGCCCGTTCCAAGGCGTGCATCGTCGGACCCGGCTGCAGTGCGTAAGCAACGAGGTCGATCCGTCGCGCTCCCGCGATCGCGCGGAGAAAGGCGTGTGACGTCGCAAGCGATACCATGTGGGTCTATCCCGCCAAAGGTCGCATTTCGCAAGGCGGAGGAGGGTCGCGACGCGCGTTTTGGAAATGCTGCCCTTCACTCGACATGCCGTCCGCTCAAGCGCTGCCGCCGCAATCCGACAAAGGCGCCTACGTCCGCGAGATGTTCGCCTCGATTGCGCCGCGTTACGACCTCGTCAATCGCGTGATGACCGCGCGCATGGACGAAGCGTGGCGCGCCGCCGCCATCGCAATGCTGCGCGCGCCGCGCGGCGGCTCGATCGTCGATCTGTGCTGCGGCACCGGCGACGTAGCATTTGCGCTCCTGCGAGACGATCCGTCGGCGCAGGTGACGGGAATAGACTTCTGCGACCCGATGCTTGCCGTCGCGCGGCGGCGCGCCGCCGCAGGTGAGGCGAGGGGCGCGAGACTGCAATTTCTCGAAGGCGACGTCATGGCACTTCCCTTTGGCGATGGCAGCTTCGACGGCGCTACCATGGGATTCTCGATGCGGAACGTCGTCGACATCGACGACACGCTGCGCGAAATCCGGCGCGTCTTGCGTTCCGGAGCCCGTTTCGTGAACTTGGACGTTTCGAAAGCTCCGAATCGTTTCTTCAAACGCGCCTTCGACGCATATTTCTACGGAATCGTCCCACTGATCGGTGCGCTGGTCGGCAGATCCAAGAAGGCGTACACGTACCTTCCGCAATCGCTCACGAATCATCCCGATGCGGAAGCGCTGCGGGAGCGCTTCGCGCGAGCCGGCTTCGTTGAATGTGGCTTCAAACGCTTGATGGGTGGTTCGATCGCCATTCACGTCGGAACCGCACCATGATCGAGCAAACTCAAGACGACGCGTCGCTCCAATCGCTGGTCGAAGATTTTTTCCGGCACCGTTTTAGCACGGACAATCCCCTGATCACCGAGGCGGTGCGGCGCATGCTGGACGCCGGAGGCAAGCGAATTCGCCCGCGAGTCACGTTGCTGGCGGCCGAAGCGTGCGGCGGTGACCCGGTCGATCACCTCGCCTTGGCCGCATACATGGAGTTGATCCACGTTGCGACGCTGATTCACGACGACGTCGTCGACCGCGCGGAAACGCGGCGCGGGATCAATGCTACGGCAATCGACTACGGAAATCGCGTGAGCGTACTGGCCGGTGATTATCTTTTTGCGTGGATTTTCAAGAACGTCACCGCCAACTATCCGGCGCCCGTTCCACACATTCTTTCGTCGACGCTCGCGGAGATTTGCGACGGCGAGGTGTTGCAACTGCGCTCGCTCGGAAATCTCGAGCTTTCATTGGAAGATTACGTCGAAATCGTCGGCAAGAAAACCGCATCGCTGTTTGCCGCCTCCGCTGAATGCGGAGCGCTCCAAGGCGGGGCATCGCCTCTGCGCGCCGCGGCACTGCGCGAATTCGGGTTGCTGTACGGCATTGCGTTTCAGATGAACGACGACCTGATCGACGTCACGGCGGACGAGCGTTCGGTCGGGAAGCCCGTCGGCAACGATCTGCGCGAACGAAAGATGACGATTCCATTAATCTGTGCGCTGCAGGGCGGTGATGGAGAATTCCGCCGGCGCGTGGAACGTTTCTACGCCGTGGGCGATCCAAGCGAGATTCCCGGGCTGCTCGACGCCATTCGGGCGCGCGGCGGCGTCAGTCGCACGAAGGAGCAGATCGAACACCACGTCGAGCGCGCCAAGCGGGCGTTGGCGCCGTTCGGCAGCGCGCCCGCGCGCGCCGCGCTTTCGCACTTGGCGGACGCACTGCTAGAGAGGTAATCCCATGAAGTTTGAACCGATCTTGGCCATCTGGAGTCCGGAAATCATCGGCATCCTCGTGCTCGGCGCCGTGATTCTCTTCGGCGCGGATCGTTTGCCGAAGCTCGCGCGCAGCGCCGGTCAAGCCAAGAAAGAATTTCTCGTCGGACAAGCCGAGGCGGACGCAGCCGAAGCAAAAGCGCGCGAAGATGCGCGCCTGCGGGCCGAACGAGCGCGTATGGATCCAATGTCGGAAGTTGCGGAGAACAGCGGATTCGGCCAGCAAGTACCGCCCCCGGAACCCGGACAGGGTACGAATAGCGTGTGAACGACGCCCAGTGGGATCAGAAGGAAATGCCGTTCACGGAGCACCTGCGGGAGCTCCGTAAACGTCTCGTCATCTCCATCGGCACCGTTCTCGGCCTTGCGGTCCTGCTTTTTTGGCCCTCGCAGTACGTGATACCGTGGATGACCGGAACGTACTTTCACGGGATCGTTTTGCACGCATTCGGACCCGCGGACGTCATTCTGCTCGAGTTGAAGTTCTCGGTGCTCGCCGGCATCGTGGTCGGCTTACCGGTTTTGCTTTACCAGCTTTGGATGTTCATCGTTCCGGCAATGCATCCGCGCACACGTCGATTGGTATATGCGTATGTCGCTCCGTCCGTCGTGCTTGCTGCGATCGGTATCGCCTTCGCGCATTTCATCGTCATCCCACGGGTCGTTGCAGCGTTACTCGCGCTCACGAACCGCGTCGCGCAACCAACGTTCGGCATCGAGTCGACCATGAGCTTCATCCTCGTGTTGTTGCTCGTCTTTGCTCTGATTTTTCAAACGCCGGTTGTGATGATCGTGCTGGCCCGTATCGGCCTTGTGAACCGGGCCTGGTTGCAACGCTATCGCCGGCACGCCGCATTCGGAATGTTCGTGTTCGGGGGTATCGTCGCGCCGGACGGTAATCCGCTGACGATGGCGATGCTGGCGGCTCCGATGTACGTCCTGTACGAGATTGGCATTTTGATCATCGGGGTGCTCGAGAAATCGTGGCATCGAGAGGCGGTTGCAGCGTAACGTGACGGCCGTAGCCCGCGATTTCGTGCGCACCTTCTCGAACGTGCTGTTCGCCGTTTCGCTCTTTGCGATCTGGGCCGTGCTGACGCTGCTTGGCGTCGTCATCGACCAAAACCAAGACCCGCAAGAATACTTCGGCGCCTACCCCGTTCCGCTGGCGCGCGCCATCTTGCGTCTGGGTTTCGACAACGTGTACCACAGCCCGTGGTACATCGGCATCATCGGCTTGATCTTACTGTCGCTCACCGTATGCACGTTCAAGCGGGTGATTCCGGCGCGCTTGCCGCCTCTGCGGCCCGTGAAGGTCGATAAGATTCCACTGAACGCTTCGTTTGAAGTCGCCGGGGTAGAAAGCTCCGTGCGGCAGCGCGTCGAGGCCTTTTTCGCCCGGCACGGTTGGCAGGTTCGCAAGCGCACCTTCGATGGAACCGAATGGACGTTCGCGGACCGGCACAACTGGGCACGGCGCGGCGTCTTGGTGGCGCACGTCGGTTTCGTCATCATAGCGGCCGGGACGACGATCTACTGGGCGCGCGGTTTTGCGGGCGAAACCGCGATCCTGACGGGGCAAACGGTGACGCCTTCACAAACGAGCGCGTCGCTGACGCTGCACGATTTCAACTATCGCATTCAACCGATCGCCACGAAAAGCGGGATCGTCTACCAGCCGATCGATTACGTTTCGCACGTTACCGCGATCGGCCGGGACGGAATCCCGCATCGCGCGACGATTCGAGTGAACCATCCGATCGACGTCGACGGAACCTTCTTCTATCAAGCGAGCTACGGGTTTGCGATGCGGTTTACCGTGACGCACGACGGCGTTCCAGTCGCAGATCTTTCGAGCCGGCAACTCGAGGAGGGGCAAGGGCTGAGCCTGCCGCAAAGCGCGCGCAGCGTACAGTACGCGCAATTCGTTCCGACGATCGACAAGCTCACCGGCATGCCGTCGGCAGACCCTCGGATCAACAGGCCCGGCGTGGTGCTCAACGTCTTCGACGGCGACCAGCCGCTCGGAACCACTTTGCTTCCACTGGGACAGCGGCTCGATCTCGGTCAGGGTTTTTCGATCGTGCCGCGGCAATACACGCTCTACAGCGGCATTCAATACCGCTACGATCCCGGCGTTCCGCTCGTTGGAATCGGCGCATTCGTTTTGCTCGCCGGATTGTGCATTTCTCTGTATCTCCTGCCCGCACGCCTCTTCGTGCAAGTATCGCCCGGGCCGGCCGGCTGCACCGTGGGAGTTGCCGCCATGACGGTGAAGGGTTACGAGATGTTCGAACAGCCCTTCAGCGAGTTGATCGAAGAAATGAAGAAAGGCGAGTAGCATGCAGCACGCACCGATGTCGATCGATCAAGTTTTGATGGTCATCGCCCTCTCGTGCTACGTCGTCGGCGCGCTGATCTTGATCCTATACTTTTTCTCGCGCGAAGAGTGGCAAAAGAATCTCGGCGCACCACTGGTCGTGGCCGGATGCGTGGCGCAATTCGCGCAACTCATCGCCCGCTTCGAGCTAACCGGCATTTGGCCGTTACTCAATTTGTATGGATCGCTGTCGCTTTTCTCGGCGATGTCGGTGGCGATTTTCAGCGCCTTTGCGTTCCGTTACCGGTTGTGGTTCGCGGGCGGATTCGTCGTGGCGCTTGCGGCGATTTTTCTCGCCTACGGCAACACGTGGAATGAGGGGACGTTGCCGCCGGTACCGTCGTTGCAGTCGTACTGGGCCAAGATCCACGTGCCGATCGTCGTAACGTCGTATGCCGCGTTCCTGGTTGCGTCGGTCTTGGGGGCATTGTACTTGATCAAATACTACGGCGAGCGCCTTACGGCCGGCCGCGCGCAAACATTGCGCGCCGCCACGCCCGAGGGTACGAGCGTCGCCTTCACCGTGCGCGAGGATGCAAGCGTTCGCGTGAAGAGCGATACGCCCGCGATCGACGCCGCCGTGCAGGCGGGCAGCCCGACCGCTGCATGGCTTTCCAGCCTGCCGAGCCTCGCGCAACTCGACGTGATGATTTACCGCGTCGTCGCCGTGGGCTTGCCGCTTTTGACGATCGGCATCATCACGGGCGCATGGTGGGCCAAGGAGGCGTGGGGTGCATACTGGCAGTGGGATCCGAAGGAAACCGCGGCGCTCACGCTCTGGATTTTCTACGCGATGTACATGCACTTGCACACGCGCAACGCCTGGCGCGGCCCGCGCAGCGCCTGGCTCGCCGTCATCGGCTTGCCGCTCATGACGTTCGTTTACCTCGGCGTCAACGTGGTCATCGGCAACCATAGCTTGCATAGTTATAAGACGTAGCAAACTTGTCGTGCAGCCTGGCAGGTTGAGCGGGATAAAAGTTTGACCCGCCTATCAGGTGTGCGCGCCCCTCGGGGAGTGTCTTGCGCACCAACGAGGTGTCGGCGCATCGCGTTGGGGGGCCCCACGCAGTGGGGGGCGCCCTTCGACTTCGCTCAGGACAAGCTCCGGCGAG
>JAFAIW010000092.1 GCA_019236495.1 Vulcanimicrobiota bacterium
CAGCGGCCGGGAGGCGCTGATCGCGAAGGCCCGCCTCGAGGAGCTCAATCTTCGCGTCGACGTGTGTGCGATTGTCAATCGCGGACTCGCACCGATTCGGTCGCTGATTCAATTCTCGCTTCCGCGGGGCCACGCGAAAACGGACAACTAAACCGTTCCGGCAGGGGCTGCTGCGCCCGACATCGCCGCTCGCCCGCGTTCGACCCACTCTCGCTCCGCTACGTTACCGAGTTGGAGGATCAGCGCGATCAAGCCGGTCCAACCGGTTTGATGGCTCGCACCGAGCCCCGCGCCGCTGTCGCCGTGAAAGTACTCGTAGAAAAGCACGTTATCGCGCCAGTGCGCGTCGGTTTGAAATTTCTCGGTCGTCCCAAAAACCGGGCGCCGCCCCCTCTCGTCGCGCAAGAATATCGCGCCGAGCCGCCGGCCCAGCTCGTTTGCAACTTCGAAGAGCGTCTGCATGCGCCCGGACCCGGTCGGGCACTCTACCTTGAAGTCGTTGCCGTAAAAGCGATGATATTGCATGAGCGCGCGGTAGATCATCGCATTGATCGGCATCCACACGGGGCCGCGCCAGTTCGAGTTTCCGCCGAACATCCCGGTATCCGATTCTCCCGGAAGGTATTGGACCTTGTACTCGTTCCCGTCAACGTTGAGAACGTACGGGTGATCGAGATGATAGCGCGAGATCGAGCGCACGCCGTAGGGACCCCAAAACTCATCTTCGTCGAGTAACCGCGCCAAAACTCGGCGTAATTTCCCTTCGTCAAGCATCGCGAATATGCGACTGTCATTCACCCCGGCATTTCTCAGGAACGAAAGGGTTGAAATGATCTCCGGGTGACGCCCCATTCGGTCGTTCACGCGGTGCGCCGCGCTGGGTACGCGATCGATGACGTCACGATCGACGGTTGCAACCGCGCACAGCGGCAGGAGGCCGACAAGCGATCGCACCTTCAGACGCTGCGCGCTGCCGTCGGGCAAGCGGAGAACATCGTAGAAGAACCCGTCGTCTTCGTCCCACATCGAACCCGCGCCCACACGCAATACTGCGAGCGCGATCCAGAGATAGTGCTCGGCGAACTTCACCGCCATCTCTTCATAGAGCGGATCCAGCGACGCCAATTCGATCGAAATTCCAAGCATGTTGAGCGAGAACAAGGCCATCCATGCGGTGCCGTCGGCTTGCTCGAGCGAGCCACCCGTCGGCAAAGCTGCGCTGCGATCGAAAATGCCGATGTTGTCTAGGCCGAGAAAACCGCCCTCGAAGACGTTTTTCCCGAAACGATCCTTCCGATTGACCCACCAGGTGAAGTTGAGCAACAACTTGTTGAACGCGCGGGTAAGAAAATCGACGTCCCCGCTGCCGGTTCGAGTTTTCTCCAGATCGTAGACCCACTTCACCGCGAACGCATGAACCGGAGGATTCACGTCTCCGAAGTTCCATTCGTAGGCTGGGAGCTGTCCGTTTGGATGCATGTAACGTTCGCGCAACATCAGATCGAGCTGCGCCTTCGCGAAATCAAAGTCGACCATCGCTAACGGTATAGTGTGGAAAGCGAGGTCCCATGCCGCGTACCAGGGGTACTCCCACTTGTCGGGCATGGAGATCACATCGTCGTTGACCATGTGATACCACTCACGATTGCGCGGCGCGCCGGCTCCATCTTGCTGGCCCCGAAGCGCATGCGTGCCGTGTTCATCGAGCCAAGCGTCGAGATCAAACGAGTAAAACTGCTTCGACCACAGCATCCCCGCGAGCGCCTGGCGAACGACGCGCACGCGATCTTCATCGAGACCGCAGGTAACGTCCGCGTAGAACTCGTCCGCGTCGGCTCTTCGATTGTCGACGAGCCGGTCAATCTCCGCGGCAACGATCGTCCGGCGCTTGCGACCCAAGCACACCCGCACGACTTCGGACCCGCTCGGGGCGACCTCCAACGTAAAGTGCGCCGCCATCTTCGTCCCGGTCTCCTGCGGATTGACGGTGGGGGCGCCGGACACGACGAAATCGTTGATGCCGTCCTTCACATATTTGCCGGCATTTGTTTGCTGAAAAATTCGCTCTGCATTCGTTTCATTTTCGGTGAAAAGTAAGGGTACGTCTTGGTCGCAAGCCAGATACATCTCGCCGAGCGACTCGTGTGCGGCTCGCACTACGCCTCTTTCCAAACGCCGTATCTGCGGCTTGCCCGGTGCGTTCGCCCCGCTCCACGTGTTGCGGAACCAGAGCGACGGCAACACGTGCAAGCGCGCTTTTCGGTCGCCGCGGTTGTGGAGGGTCACGCGGATCGCAAACTCCTCGGCATTCTCCTTTGCGAACTCTACGACGACGTCGAAATATCGATCGGCATCGAAGACACCGGTATCGATGAGCTCGTACTCCGGGTCCGAGCGCGACCGGCTTCGATTGACGGCAAGCAGGTCGTCGTAGGGGTACGCCGCCTGCGGATATTTGTAGA
>JAFAIW010000116.1 GCA_019236495.1 Vulcanimicrobiota bacterium
TTCGCCACGCGATTGACGCGCACGACCGTTTCTTCGAATCCGCTATTGTCGCGATCGCGACCGCCACGATATTGCATTAAAACTCCAAACCTGCTTCACGCGCCGCATCCGCGAGCGCTTTGATACGACCGTGATACTTGAGGCCACCGCGATCGAAAACCACCTTGGTCACGCCTGCTTCTTTGGCTTTGGCCGCAATGGCTTGGCCGATCTTCTGTGCGGCGCCGATGTTCGTTTTCGAGGCCAATCCGTCGCCGAGCGATTTCTCGCGGGTCGAAGCGGACGCGAGCGTGTGTCCTTTCGCATCGTCGACCAGCGTCGCGTAGATGTGATGCAACGTGCGTCGCACCAGCAAGCGCGGCCGGTCCATCGAACCATTCACCGCGGCCCGGAGCCGGCGATGCCGTTTACGCCGCGAGACATCCTTTGAAAGGCGCGCCACTACTTCTTACCTGCCTTCCCGGCTTTTCCGAGCTTCTTGCGAACGATCTCGCCTTCGTACCGAATGCCCTTGCCCTTGTAGGGTTCGGGCGGGCGCAATCCCCGGATCTCGGCAGCGACTTGGCCGACCTGCTGTTTGTCGACGCCGTCGATGTGAATCTTGTTCGTGCCCTCGACCGTAAACGAAATTCCTTTCGGACCCGCGTACGAAACGGGGTGCGAAAAGCCCAGCGTGAGATTCAATTTCTCGCCCGATTTGGCGACGCGGTAACCTACGCCCTGAATCTCGAGGCTCTTGCGGAAGCCTTTGCTCACGCCTTCGACCATATTGTTGATGAGAGTGCGCGTAAGTCCGTGCGCGGCGCGATGCTCTTTGGCCTCGCCGCGGCGCTCAACGACCACCTTCCCGTCTTCAACGCGCACGGAAACAATCGGCTGAAAGCGCTGCCGCAGCTCCCCTTTGGGACCCTTGACCGCAACTTCGTCGTCTTTCACTTCCACGTTCACGCCGTTCGGCACGGCAACGGGCAGCTTCCCAATTCTCGACATTACTCGCTCCTCCGAGCGCCGTTACCACACATACGCGAGCACCTCGCCGCCGCAGCCTTCTTTTTTGGCGCGCTTGCCCGACATGATGCCGCGCGATGTGGAAATGATCACGAGCCCCAGCCCACCGAGAACGCGCGGAATTTCGGTTTTGCTCGTGAAGACGCGCAGCCCAGGACGCGAAATGCGGCGCAAGCCGGTAATCACTTTTTCTTTGTTCGGACCGTACTTGAGCTTGATACGAATGGTACCTTGCGGACCTTCGTCCACACGCTCGAAGTCCGTGATGAACCCTTCTTCTTTCAGAATTCGCGCGACGGCTTGTTTCATTTTCGAGGCGGGAACGTCGACCAATGGGTGACTGGCGGTATTCGCATTGCGAATACGCGTCAACATGTCGGCGATCGGATCGGTAATTACTGCCATCGAATCACCAACTGGCCTTGACGATGCCGGGGATGACGCCTTTGTGCGCGTTCTCGCGCAAGCAAATGCGGCACATGCCGAACTTGCGGTAGAAGCCTCGCGGACGCCCGCACGTCAAGCACCGGTTGTGTTGCCGGACCTTGAACTTCGGCGTTCGCTTCGCTTTTTCGATCAATGCGGTTTTGGCCATTCCGTCTTACCTCTGCGCTCCCGCCGCCTTCTGCAGCGGCAGCCCCATCGCGGTGAGAAATTCGGTCGCTTCCTCGTCGTTTTTGGCGGTCGTCACGATCGTGATGTCCATACCGCGAGCTTTGTCGACCTTGTCGTAGTTGATTTCGGGGAACACGAGCTGCTCCCGCAAACCTAAATTGTAGTTTCCGCGCCCATCGAACGACTTGCGCGGTAGTCCGCGAAAGTCGCGGATACGCGGCAGCACGATATTGAAGAGCTTGTCGAGGAACATGTACATCCGCTCGCCGCGCAGCGTGACCTTCGCGCCGATGTTCATCCCTTCGCGCAGTTTGAAGGCCGCGATGGATTTCTTGGCCTTCGTAATGACCGCGCGTTGACCGCTGATCGCGGCCAGCTCAGAGGCCGCCACGTCGAGAACTTTGCCGTTCACGATCGCTTCGCCCACGCTCATGTTGATGACGACCTTCTCCAGCTTGGGAACTTCCATGACGTTCTTGTAGCCGAAGCGCTCGGTCATCTGAGGGCGCACTTGACTGCGATACTTTTCTTTCAGACGGTTTGCCATCATTACGCTCCCTTCGCAGCCTCGCGTGCAGGCTCGCCGCAACGCGAGCACACGCGCTGCGCGCCTTGCGCGCCATGTTGGTGCCGCAACCGCGACGGGGCGTTGCATTTCGGACAGACATACTGAAGCACGGACAAGGGCAGGGCGGCTTCTTTTTCGAGAATTCCGCCGGTTTGCGCCGCGCCGCCCATGTTTTGCGAGCGCGTCCCTTGCTTCGTGTGCCGTTTGACGACGTTGACGCCTTCGACCGTTGCCACGCCTTCGCGCGGAAAAACGGCCTTGACGGTCCCGCGCTTGCCGCGTTCCTTGCCGCGCCGGACCATCACCGTGTCGCCTTTGACGATATGCGTCTTGACCGCCATCTTAGAGCACCTCCGGCGCGAGAGAGGCGATTTTCAAGAAGCCCCGGTCGCGCAGCTCGCGCATGACCGGACCGAAGACGCGCGTCCCACGCGGATCGAGATTGTCTTTCTCACCCTTGATGATCACGCAGGCATTGTCGTCGCACTTTACAACCGACCCGTCGGAGCGGCGAATCGGTGCGGTCGTGCGCACGACGACCGCCTTCACGACCTGCCCCTTTTTGACGGCGGCGCCCGGGATCGCGCTCTTGACGGTGCCGACGACGATGTCGCCGACATGCGCATATGGGTGGCGGCTTCCGCCCGCCACGTGAATGCACAGCAGCTCTCGCGCTCCCGAATTATCGGCCACTTTGAGCCGTGTTTCTTGTTGAATCATGGTCTATTTTGCTCGCTCGACGATTTCGACCAAGCGCCACCGCTTGTCGCGCGACATCGGCCGGCACTCGGCAATGCGCACGATGTCGCCGGCCTTCGCCTCGTTTTTTTCGTCGTGGGCTTTGAATCGCGTCGACTTGCGCACGATTTTGCCATACACCGGATGCGGGACGCGCGTCTCCGTGACGACGACGATCGTCTTGTCCATCTTGTCCGATGCGACCCGGCCTTGCTTGATGCGGCGGCGGTCTTGCCGTTCCATTGTTTCCGTCACTCTATGCCGCTCCGTTCGATTGCGCCAAGCGCTTCTCGGATATAACCGTCTGAATCTGTGCGTAGTCTCGCCGAATCTCGCGCACCTTGCTAAAATCAGAAAGGTGCCCGGTCCGCAACGCAAACCGGAGATTGAAGAGCTCTTCCTTCGTCTCGCGCGCTTTTTGTTGCAACTCGGCAATCGTGAGCGTGCGGAGGTCTTTCATTGCGGTGCGCTTCATCCGGCCTGCACCTCCTCGCGTGAAATGATCTTCGTGGCGATCGACAGCTTCGAGGCAGCCAAGCGCAACGCGTCGCGCGCGACCAACGGCTCGACGCCGGACAGCTCGAACAGAACGCGGCCGGGCCGCACGACGGCAACCCAGAATTCCGGATTACCCTTTCCGGAACCCATGCGCACTTCCGCAGGCTTCTTCGTTACCGATTTATCGGGGAAGACTTTTATCCATACCTTGCCACCGCGCTTGATGTGACGCGTCATGGCGATACGTGCCGCCTCGATTTGCCGGTTGGTCATCCAGCACGGCTCGAGCGCTTGCAATCCGTACTCGCCGAACGTCAGCGAATTGCCGCGCGACGCCTTTCCGGTCATGCGACCGCGATGAACCTTGCGCCACTTGACGCGTTTGGGAGTCAACATTTATTCCGTACCTCCGGCTTCCGGAGTTTCAGGGGTGTGTGGCATGGCTTCCGCGACGTCGGGAGTAACCGGCTCGACGACGGACGGAATCGCGTTTTCGCGTTCGAGCGCAACGGGTGCGGGCGTCTCGACCATGGGCAGCGCTTCCGCTTCGATCGCGAGAGGCGCGGGTTCCGCGAGGGGCGACGCGTCGGCGACTGCCGGTATTTCGGCCGGTTCCGGACGGCCCGGCGCCGGGCGTCCTCGTCCGCCGCGTTGGCCGCGTCCTTCGCGCCGATCGCGGAACGTTGCACGCTCGGCCCGTTCGGCGCGGGCTTGCTCGCCGCGCGGTTGATCCGGTAGCACCTCTCCGCGATAAATCCACACTTTCACGCCGATGCGCCCAAAGGTGGTGAACGCCTCGACGTGCGCGTAGTCGATGTCGGCGCGCAGCGTGTGCAACGGCACTTTTCCGTCGGCATTGCGCTCCGAACGCGCGATTTCAGCGCCGCCGAGGCGGCCTGAAACCTGCACTTTGATTCCACGCGCGCCGGCTTTCATCGAGCGCATGATCGCCTGTTTCATCGCGCGGCGAAACGCAATGCGCTTCTCGAGTTGATCGACGATGTTCTGCCCGACGAGTCTCGCGTCCAGCTCGGGGTGCTTGATCTCGACCACGTTGACCGCGATCGATTTCCCGGTCAGCTTTTCGAGGTTCTTGCGGATCTCTTCGATGCCGACGCCGCGCTTGCCGATGATGATACCGGGTTTTCCGGTATTGATGATGACGCGCGCCTGATTCGCCCGCCGCTCGATTTCGATCTTCGAAATCGCCGCCGGTCGCATCCACCGGGTGAAATACTTGCGTATCGCGACGTCTTCGTGCAGCCAGTCGCGGTAGTGTTTCTTTTCGAACCAGCGGCTGTCCCACGTGCGCGTGATCCCCAGGCGCAGGCCGACCGGGTGAATCTTCTGTCCCATTACTTCGTTGCTCCAGCCTTCTTGCGCGCAGGTGCTTTTTTCGCAGGCGCCTTCTTCGAGCCGGCCTTCTTCACCGGACGCGTTTTCGCAGCGCCTTCATGGCTCGCTTCGGCCGCCGGGGCGCGGCGCACCGTTTGACGTTTCAATGAAATCGACGCACCGCCGCGCGCTTTGCGCCGCGTCGCGGTGGGCTGCTCGCCGACGACGACGGTAACGTGCGACATCCGCTTGCGCTTGAAGTTCGCACGGCCTTGCGCGCGCGGATCGAGACGCTTCGTGAACGTGCCGCCGGGGCCGCCGTCGACCGTGATCGCCTTGATGAACAACTCGTCGGTGTTCATGTTGTGATTGTTGCCGGCATTCGCGACCGCGCTCTTGACGAGCTTCACGAGCGGCTCCGCCGCGAAAACCCCGGAGAATTGCAGCAGCACGAGCGCTTCTCTCACGCTCTTACCGCGAATGGCGTCGGCCACGCGCCGCAACTTGCGCGGACCCATGCGGGCAAAGCGCAAATGCGCGACGGCTTCGGTTCGCTGATCTTGGTTCATGCTTTCACCGCCGCTTTATCGCCACCATGACCGCGAAATTGACGCGTCGGGGCGAACTCGCCGAGCTTATGGCCGACCATGTTCTCCGTGACGAAGATCGGTACGTGAGCTTTGCCGTTATGCACCGAGATCGTATGTCCCACCATTTGGGGAACGATCGTCGACGCGCGACTCCACGTTTTGATGACGCGCTTCTCGCGCGTTTCGTTCAGTTTCTCGACTTTGGCGAGCAGGTGATCCGCAACGAACGGACCTTTCTTGAGGCTCCGTCCCATTACTTGGCACCACGCTTGCGAACGATCATCTTTGCCGTCCTCTTGTTACGACGCGTTTTCTTGCCCATCGTCATCTGACCCCAAGGTGTCGTGGGCGGACGACCCGACGTCGAACGCGCCTCGCCGCCACCGTGCGGGTGGTCGACCGGATTCATGGCAATGCCGCGTACGGCGGGCCGCTTGCCGCGATGACGCTGCCGGCCGGCTTTGCCGACGATTTCGTTTTCATGGTCGACGTTGCCGAGCTGACCGATCGTCGCGCGGCAGACGATCATCACTTTGCGAACCTCACCCGACGGCATGCGCACCTGGGCGTACTCGCCTTCTTTGGCCATCAACTGCGCGGCGCCGCCGGCGCTGCGCACGAGCTTGCCGCCTTCACCCGGACGCAACTCGATGTTGTGGATGACCGTACCGAGCGGGATGTTCTTGATCGGCAAGCAGTTGCCGGCCTTGATATCCGCATTCGGTCCCGACTCGATGACGTCGCCGACTTGCAAGCCCATTGGAGCGAGAATGTAGCGTTTTTCCCCGTCTCGATAGTTCAAAAGCGCGATCCTAGCCGAGCGATTCGGATCGTATTCGATCGTGGCCACCTTGGCGGGAATCGCATCCTTCGCGCGCTTGAAGTCGATGATGCGGTACTGTTTGCGGTAGCCGCCGCCTTTGTGACGGACCGTGATGTGGCCGTTGAAGTTCCGCCCGGAATGCTTCTTGCGGACTTCGAGCAGGGATTTCTCCGGATCGACCTTGCTCAGCTCGGAGAAGTCCATCGTCGTTACGAATCGCCGGCCGGGACTTGTCGGTTTATATTTCTTGATTGGCATGCTATTGCTCGAAGTAGTTGACGCCGCCCAGCTCGATCTTCTGACCGGGGCGTAAAGTGACGATGGCTTTCTTCCAGTCGGCCAATTGACCGGCGGTGCGCCGTCCGCGGCGCGCAAAATTCTTGGTCTTGCCGCCGACGTTCACCGTGTTGATCTTGACGACGTTGACCTTGAAGATCTCCTCGATCGCGTGGCGGATCTGCGTTTTCGTGGCGTGCGGATGCACCACGAAACTATACTGATTCACAGCCGCGTTGCTCATGGCTTTTTCAGTGATCCGCGGCGAGATGATGACGTCGCGCGCTTCCATTACGATGCCGCCTTTCCGTTCTTGGCAAGACGCGTATTGACCGCATCGTAGGCCGCCGTCGTGAAAACCAGACGCGCGAATTTCAGCACGTCTTTCACGTCGAGCGCGCCGTCGTCGGTTACGCCGACCTTCTGCAAGTTTCTTCCGAGGCGTTGCAGCGTTTCGCCGACCTCGCCACCTTCGTTTTGCGCGAAAATTAAGAGCGTGGAAGGTCCGCGTTTCGCGGCCTTGGCTTCTCCAAAGAGGAGGGTTGCGAGATCCCGCGTCTTGCTGCAGTCGAACGACGTCGTGTCCAACAGCGTGACCGCGCCGGTTTTGTACCGATCCGCCAGGGCGGCGATGAATGCCGCGCGGCGTTCCTTCTTATTCAGATCCGCGTGATAGCTCCGCGGCTTGGGTCCGAAGACGACGCCGCCGTGCCGCCATTGCGGTGAGCGAATCGAACCCTGGCGCGCGCGTCCGGTGCCTTTCTGACGCCACGGCTTCTTGCCGCCGCCCCGAACTTCGTCGCGCCGCAGCGTCGACGCCGTTCCGGCCCGTGCGTTGGACAGCTCGCGATGAACGGCGCGATAGATCACGTGCAGCTTCGCGCTGTGATCGACGTTGAAAATCTCCGGAACGCTTTCTTCGCGGACGACTTTGCCGGTCGCATCGATGACGTTCGGCATCACTTGGCCTCCGCGGGAGCGCGGTTGGGTTTGACGGTCGATTTGACGATGACGAGGCCGTTTTTCGGTCCCGGAACGGGGCCACGCAGCAACAGCAAGTTGCGCTCCGCGTCCGCGCGGATCACTTCCAGGTTTTGGTGCGTCGTGCGATCGACGCCGAAGTGCCCGGGCCGGCGCGATCCTTTGACCGTACGGCCGGCGTTCGTGTCGCCGTTTGAGGCAGGCTGGCGGTGGATCATCGAGCCGTGGCTCGCGCCGCCGCCGCTGAAATTGTGGCGCTTGATGCCGCCGCTAAAACCGTGACCCTTTGAAATCCCGACGACGTCCACCCGATCGCCCGGCGAAAACGCCTCGACGGTCACGGTCGTGCCCGCCTCGACCCCGTCGATGCCGGTGCGGAACTCGCGCACGTAGCGCTTCGGCTCGACGCCGTTCTTCTTATAATGTCCGGCAAGGGCACGGGTAACGCCGGCTTTGCGCACGTCGCCAAAGGCAAGCGCAACGGCCTCGTAGCCGTGCTTCTCCTTGGTTCTGCGCTCGACCACCGTGCAGGGACCGGCTTCGATCACCGTGACCGGCACGTACCGGCCATCCTCGGTGAACACGCTCGTCATCCCAACCTTGCGGCCAAGGATGTTTTTCATGCTATCCTCGTCCAAAGTCCACGGGTCCTCGCGTACAGTATACGCTTTCCCGCCGGCGCAGCAAAAACACCGCGGCCGGCGTGGACCACAACCCCGGTACTGTACCAAAGGTGCGCAGAGGCGTCAACCCTGGGATTAATTAATTTATTAGTTGACAAGGCGCGAACCCTGAGGTATAGTCTACTAAGAAATTAGTTAGTGCTGTTTCCGAAGGAGAATCTACCGTGCTGGTCCGCTCGTCCGTCGCCCGCCCCAATGCGTTGCTCGCCTGGTTCGTCAGCCCCGATCGTCACCATCTTCCGGTTAGCGCAAGCGCGCAACGTTTGCTCGGAGTGCGCTAATCGCGGTACGAAACGAAACGTTTCGATTGCACGACGCTTGCTTCAATCATTCATGCAAGCGTCGTGCAAAAAACCCTAATCCCATTTTAAGTTTTGTTCCTCGTTTGCGCACACGCCTACGCCGATGACAAACATGAAGGCGAGGTTAGTGACATGCGCAAGATTTCATCCGGCATCGCTCTCTTCTGTTTTCTTTTCGCGCCACTTTTGGCATATGCCGATGGCGGCTCGGCACCCGCAGACGAATATTTCGGGCGCCATAAAGCGAGCGTTCTCGAAATCCGCAATCGGCTCGACGCAATGGACGCAAAACAAAGCTCCGAAATGTACGATCCCGACACCGTCGTCGTACTCGATACCCTGCAAGACGCAATCCTCGATTGGCAAGGGAAATATCCCGAAGATCCGTGGCTTCCGCGGAGTTTCGAGCGCCTCTTACGCGATTACAAACGCGCCGGCGCGATAACGACGCAACCGGCACAGCAGGCCTTTACAACGATGCAATCCGCGTATCCCGACGCTCCCGAAACGATCGAGACGGTCGCGACGATTTATGGCGGCGTGGCCGCTCCACCACCTGCGGTGGCCGCAGCTCCCGCGGTCATCGTCGTCCAACCCTCGAACCGCGAATGGTCGCGGGCTTGGATCCGATTTTTCAAAAGCCGAAATATCGATCCCAATTCCGAAAACTGGTGAAACGCACGGGCGCCGCGCTTCGTTATACGAATAATCACTAAAGACGGAGCGCGGCGATATGCGTTTTCTGAAAAGTATCCCCCTCACTCTCGCAGCGGCCCTCGGCTTCTGGCAACTCGGCGCGGTGCCGGCCTGGGCTGACGACGCACCGCCCGGAATCGCCCGCGTCAGCATCTTGCAAGGCGACGTTTCGATAAAACGCGCGGACAGCGGCGAAACGGTTGCCGCCGGAATTAATGCTCCTCTCATGATCGGCGACTTCTTGACGACCGGCGACGGTTCGCGCGCTGAAGTGCAATTCGATTACGAAAACGTGCTCCGCGCCGGATCCGATACCCAGTTGCGGCTCACGCAGGACGATTCTCGCGATCAAACCACGCAACTCGCGGCCGGAACGGTGGAGCTACGCGTCTTCAACCAAAACCAAGACCGGACCGAAATCCAGACGCCGTCCGTAACGGTGCAACCGCTCGCCGACGGTGCGTATCGCGTAAGCGTGCGCAGCGATGGAAGCAGCGAAATCACGGTTCGGTCCGGCGACGCCGAAGTCGTCACCCCGCAGGGATCCGAAGATCTTCGCCCCGGGAGCACCATGCTTGCGCAGGGGACCGCGGACAATCCCGAATTCCAAACGATCGCCGAACTTCCGAACGACGCATTCGACGAATGGAATAGCGACCGCGACGGCGTTGTCGCGCAATCGAATGCCTATCAGGACGTCGACGGCGCCATGGTCGGCGCCGACGATTTAGGGGCGTACGGCACCTGGTCCGACGATCCGCAATACGGCAACGTTTGGGTTCCCGCGGAGCCGGCGGGCTGGGCGCCTTATCGCGACGGTCAGTGGGCCTGGAGCGGACCGTACGGCTGGACTTGGGTCGGTAGCGAGCCGTGGGGATGGGCCCCGTACCACTATGGACGCTGGGCATATCTTGCCGGCGGCAATTGGGGATGGGTCCCGGGCCCGATCTACACTCGGCCGGTGTGGCAACCTGCGCTCGTTGCGTTCTTCAATCTTGGCGGCCTGCACCTCGGTTTGAGCTTCGGCGGCGGATTCAATCCGACGTTCGGTTCGATCGGTTGGGTGCCGCTCGGGCCAACGGATCCGTTCCATCCGTGGTGGGGCGGACAGCAAACGACGATCGTCAACAACGTCAACATCGTCAACTACTACAACAACGCGTCGGTGCCGGGTGCGGTCACCGTCGTTCCGGGGCGCCGGTACCTTCTGAGCTCGACCCAGTTGCGACGCCTCGAGCCGGTCGTTGGGACGCTGCCCGTCGTTCCGACGCGACGCGATCTCGCATTCACGAACGCTCCCCTCTCCCGCCGCATGACGCAAAACGTTTCACCTCGTTTCGGTCAATTTCGCGAGCAGCCGCGATTGAGCGCGCCGACATTCGAACAACAACGCACGGCGGTGCAAACGGCTGCTCTCCATCCGCTCACGCGCTCCGAGATGCCTGAAGCACGCTCGGCGGCGCCCGTCCAGCGGAGCGTTCAAGAGCCGTCGCGGCTCGGCACCAGCGGGAACGAACACACCGGCTGGACGCGCTTCGGCGCGGCAGCGGCAGCGCCCGCAAACGCGCAGACCCGTACGAACGCTCCCGTCGTCGCGCACGGTGCGCCCTCGAATCCCTCAACCGGCTGGAATCGTTTTGGCGGCACCTCGACGTCGCGGGGTGAAGCCGCTCGCAGCGAAACCGCGCGCGGTCTCTCGCCGCAAACGAACTCCACCGCGGGCTGGAATCGCTTCGGGAATGACGCGGCTGCTCGAAGTCAAGCCGTCCGGAGCGAACCTTCACGCAACGTCGCCCCGCAAACCAACGCTTCAGCATCGTGGAACCGCTTCGGCACGAGCTCCTCGCGAAGCGTCGCACCAACGCGCACCTACGAAGCACCGCGCTCGTACGCACCGACGCGCACCTACGAGGCACCGCGCACCTACGAGGCACCGCGCACCTACGAGGC
>JAFAIW010000130.1 GCA_019236495.1 Vulcanimicrobiota bacterium
GATTTCCGCGGTAGGCCAGGCGACGTTCACGTCGGCGCGGATGTGCTTTGACGCCATGACGTCGTACGCGCCGCCGTAGGCTTTGCGCGTGATGATGGTGATTTTCGGCACCGTCGCTTCGGCGAACGCGTACAGCAGCTTTGCGCCGTGCTTGATGATGCCGCCGTATTCTTGCGCGGTGCCTGGCAGGAAGCCGGGGACGTCGACGAAGGTGACGAGCGGAATGTTGAAGGCGTCGCAAAAGCGCACGAACCGCGCGGCTTTGTTCGAGGAGTCGATGTCGAGAACGCCGGCCAGCACCTTGGGCTGGTTGGCCACGATGCCGACGGTTTCGCCGTTGACGCGTCCGAAACCGACGATGATGTTTTGCGCGTAAAGCGGCGCGATTTCGAAGAAGTCGTTGTAGTCGAGCACTGGGTGGATGACGTCGTGCATGTCGTACGGCTTGTTCGGCGCGTCGGGAATGATGTCGTCGAGTTCCATCGCGTTGCGCGTGGGGTCGTCGTCGCAGGCGAACTGCGGCGGATCTTCGAGATTGTTTTGCGGGACGTACGAAAGCAGCGTGCGCGTGAGGTCGTTCATCTCGTCTTCGTCGGAAGCCGTGAGGGACGCGACGCCGCTCTTGGTGGCGTGGGTCATGGCCCCGCCCAGTTGCTCGAAGGTGACGTCCTCGCCGGTGACGGTCTTGATGATCTCGGGACCGGTGATGAACATCTGTGCGATGCCTTCGGTCATGATGATGAAATCGGTGATGGCGGGCGAATAGACGGCGCCGCCGGCGCACGGCCCCGCGATGAGGCTGATCTGCGGAATGACGCCGCTGGCTTGCACGTTGCGCCAGAAAATCTCCGCATAGCCGCCGAGGCTGACGACGCCCTCTTGAATGCGCGCGCCACCCGAGTCGTTGATGCCGATCATCGGCGACCCGGTGCGCACCGCCAGATCCATGACTTTGCAGATCTTCTCTGCGAACACTTCGCCGAGCGAGCCGCCCAACACCGTGAAATCTTGCGAGAAGAGAAAGATTTGCCGGCCGTCGATCGTGGCGCGTCCGGTAACGACGCCGTCGCCGAGGAAATGCTTTTCATCGAGGCCGAACGCATTCGTGCGATGCACCGCGAAGCGATCGAGTTCGATGAACGAGCCGTCGTCGACGAGCGACTCGACTCGCTCGCGCGCGGTGCGCTTGCCGCGTTCGTGCTGCTTCTCGACTGCCTCTTTGCCCGCGGGCGCGAGCGACGCTTCACGCTTGCGCTCCAGCTCCGCATATTTCTTCTCGTGGGTTTTCATCGGGAGCCCCTTTCGAGGCTCACTTCGCCCTCGCATCCTTCGAGGCTCGCGCTACGCGCTCGCACGCTTCGACAAGCTCAGCGCAGGCTCTCAGGATGACACGCGCTCGCACACTTCGGCAAGCTCAGTGCAGGCCCTCAGGATGACACGGTAGCGCTCGGCGTGATGCGGACTAAAACAACCCGAGCATCATTTTGACGTCGTCGCTCGCCATCTCGCGGGGATCCCAGGGCGGCGAGAACGTGATGTCGACCTTCGCGGTTTTCACGCCCTCCAGCGATTCGACTTTGTCGAGCACGTCTTTGCGGAACTGCGGTCCGACCGGACACATCGGCGACGTGAGCGTCATGATGACGCTGACGTGTTCGCCATTGTCACCCTCGACGGCAACGTCGTATACGAGTCCCAAGTCCATGATGCTGAGATGCAACTCGGGATCGAGAACGTCTTGGAGCGCTTCGCGCACGGTTTCTACGGTCGGCACGTTATTGGATTGGAACCTCTGGAAGAGAAGGAACGCTCGGTGCGCTCGGGTATCTCACCGGCAAACCGTAACGACGAAACTTCAACATTCGCCGTTCGGTTATACCACATACCGGCTGGGGACGCGAAAAGGGTATACGACGGAGCGTACGCGGCCCGGGCGGCAAAGGCAAAGGGAGTCAAGCAAGCCATGTCTATGTGGGAACCGTTTACCGAGCGTGCCAGGCGCAGCATCGTGCTGGCTCAGGAAGAGGCCCAGCGGCTCGGAAACAACTACATCGGAACCGAGCACATCCTGCTCGGGATCATTTCCGAAGGTGAGAGCCTCGCGGCGAAAGTCCTCGAGACCCTCGGCGTCAACCTGGCCAAGGTCCGCCAAGAGGTCGAGGCCATCGTCGGCCGCGGCGGCCAGACGGTTCAGCAAGAGATGGTCTTCACCCCGCGCGCCAAGCGGGTCATCGAGCTGGCTTTCGAAGAGGCTCGCCAGCTCAACCACAACTATATTGGAACGGAGCACCTGCTTCTCGGCCTGATCCGGGAAGGCGAGGGCGTGGCCGCCCGCGTTCTGACCAACCTCGGGGTCGACCCGGCGAAGGTCCGCGTGCAGACCACCTCCCTGCTCGGCGCGGAGGGGCAGCCCCCGGCCCCCAAAGGCAAGTCGAAGACGCCCACCCTGGACGCCTATGGCCGCGACCTCACGCAGCTCGCCCGCGAAAACAAGCTGGACCCGGTCATCGGCCGGGCGACCGAAATCGAACGCGTCATTCAGATTCTCAGCCGCCGCACCAAAAACAACCCGGCGCTCATCGGCGAACCCGGCGTCGGCAAGACCGCGATCGCCGAAGGCTTGGCGCAGCGCGTCATCAAGAGCGAAGTTCCCGAGCCGCTGCGCGATCGTCGCGTCATCACACTCGATCTCGCCGGTCTCGTCGCCGGAACGAAGTATCGCGGCGAGTTCGAAGAGCGCATGAAGCGCGTGATGGACGAAATCCGCAGCGCTGCCGGTGAAATCATTCTCTTCATCGATGAGTTGCATACGCTTGTCGGTGCCGGTGCGGCCGAAGGCGCGATCGACGCAAGCAACATCATCAAGCCGGCGCTCGCGCGCGGCGAGCTGCAATGCATCGGCGCGACGACGCTCAACGAATTTCGCAAGCACATCGAGAAAGACTCCGCGCTCGAGCGGCGCTTCCAGCCGATCATGGTCGGCGAGCCGTCGATCGAAGAGACGATCGAGATTCTCAAGGGTCTGCGCGATCGCTACGAAGCGCACCACAAGGTACAAATCACCGACGAAGCGCTTGCCGCTGCCGCCAAGCTGGGCGACCGCTATATCACCGACCGATTCTTGCCCGACAAGGCCGTCGATCTCATCGACGAAGCGGCCTCGCGCGTACGCCTGCAGTCGACGCTGCCGCCGCCGGAGATTCGCGACGTCGAAGCCCAGCTGCGCAAAGTAATCGCCGAAAAAGAGCAGGTCGTGAAGTCGCAAGAATTCGAGAAGGCCGCTTCGATCCGCGACCGCGAGGAGAAGCTGCGTCTCGAAAAAGCGCGGCTCGAATCGGAATGGCAAGAGCGTAAAGCGCAGTCGGACAAGGTGATCAAAGTCACCGAAGAGGACGTCGCGTCGATCGTCTCGGCGTGGACGAAAATCCCGGTTGCGAAACTCGCCGAAGCCGAAACCGCCAAGCTCCTCAATATGAAGGAAGCGTTGCATACGCGCATCGTCGGTCAGGACGAGGCGATCGAAGTCATCACGCGCGCCATCCGGCGCTCGCGCGCGGGCTTGAAGAACCCCAAGCGTCCCATCGGATCGTTCATGTTTCTCGGGCCGACGGGCGTCGGTAAGACCGAGGTCGCGCGCAGCGTTGCGGAGTTTCTGTTCGACGATCAAGAATCGATCATCCGCATCGACATGTCGGAGTACATGGAGAAGTACGCGGTCTCGCGCTTGGTCGGCGCGCCGCCGGGATACGTCGGTTACGAAGAGGGCGGACAACTGACCGAAGCGGTACGCCGCCGCCCGTATTGCGTGGTGTTGCTCGATGAAATCGAGAAGGCGCATCCCGACGTCTTCAATCTGTTGCTTCAAGTGCTCGACGACGGTCGCTTAACCGACAGCCAAGGCCGCACCGTCGATTTCAAAAACTCGGTCATCATCATGACGAGCAACGTCGGTGCAACGGGTATGCAAACCACCACCGATATCGGGTTCCGTCCGCAGCGCGACGAGCAAGCCGACGAGCAAAAAGCCTACGAGCGGATGAAGACCAAAGTGTTGGAAGAAGTCAAGCACACATTCCGCCCCGAGTTCTTGAATCGCTTGGACGAGACGGTGGTGTTCCACCAACTGACACGTGCGGAAATCGAGCAGATCGTCGGGCTCGAGCTCGAAAAAGTCGTGCGCGAAGTCAAGGCCCAGGAGATGAGTCTCGAAGTCACCGACGACGTCAAGAAGCTGCTCGCGAAAAAGGGCTGGGATCCGCAATTCGGCGCGCGTCCGCTGCGGCGTGCGATTCAGCGCGAGGTGGAAGACGAACTTTCGGAAGAGATGCTGCGCGGCACGTTCGGCAGCGGCGACCACATTCTCGCGGAAGTCGATTCGGCGGATCCGGAAAAGCTGAAATTCAGCAAGATTCCGTCGATCGACGCGCCCACGCCGCCGCCCGAACCCGCAACGGCTTAACCGCGCTTCGGCGCGATTCGTCCTTCGCGGTCGAGCGAAAAGCGATCGGTTCGCCACCGAATGTCGCGCGTGAAGAAGCTTGCCGCCCAGATCGCGAGCGAGAAAACGTCGCGTAACGGAATGAGCGCCGCGCGTTCTCGCACGTTCAGTACGCGGCGCGCTTGCGCGTGCAGCGCGAGGCGGAGCGCCGCGACGGCGGCCAGGACTGCGACCGTCGTAACGCCCGGCGCAAATGCAAGCGCCGCGAGCGCGAACGGCAGCGGCAACGTGACGAAACTGCCGAGATATCCAAGCGGACGCTGTGCGAAGATCGTTCGCGCCCAGCGCAGCTCGTGGGCCCAAAGCGCGCCGAGACTCGGCTCGCGGATCACGTTGCGGACGACGTCGTCGATCAACGCGACACGTTTGCCTCGATCCGCGACCGCTTTACCGAGCAGATAGTCGTCGCCGGCGTGGGCGCCGAGTGCTTCGAGGCCGCCGAGTTCGTCGAGCACACTACGTCGCACCGCCATCGTGGAACCGAAGCAAAACGCGAGCGGCCCTAACGCAAGCGCGACGAGCACCGACGGGGCGAATTGCTCGTTGACGAACATCGCTCCGAGCTCCGAGGCGAGTCCGTCGAGCGGATCTCCCGCATACAGCGCGGTCGCCGCCCCTACCAGCTCGTCGTCGAACGTCGCGGCGATGCGTTCGAGATAGTGCCGGTCCACGCGCATATCCGCATCGGAAATCACCAGCAGCGGATGCTTTGCCTGCGGCAGCATATTCAGTACGTTGGCGATCTTCGGATTCGCCACCGCGGCGGCATCGCACGCCACCAGCGCAAGGTCGCGCTCGGGAAAGCGTTTGATGACGCGCTGCGCGACCGCAACCGCCGGATCGGCTGCGTCGCGCGCCCCGAAAATCACCTGGAACTGCGAATACGCCTGATCGCAAAAGGACGCGAGATTTTCAAACAGCTCCGGCTCCAGGCCGCAGAGCGGTTTGAGGATGGTGATGGGTGGCGACGCCACCCTTCGACCCTTCGAGGCATCCCTCACTTCGTTCGGGATGCTCCTCAGGGTGACACCGTCCTCAGGGCGACACAGAGCCCGCAAACGCCAGATCGCGAAGGCGAGATAACCTGCGCCGATCAGCGCGATCGCCGTGCAAAGTTTAGCCGGCACGTTCCATTGCGAGCTCGGTGAAGCTGGTGCGAGCCGCACCCGAACCGGCCAGCGCTTCGCGAACGCGCGGGTCGACGAGCGCTGCGAGCTCTTCGTTTCCTTCGTCGGGATGGAAGTACATTTCGCTGACGCCTTCGGGAAGGTGCGCGAGGATCCGCACGACGCGTTCACTGCCCATATGGGCCGTGTCGTTCATGCCGAAGACGTAATCGTTGGTCGCGATTCCCGCCGCGTGAATTCGCCGTCGCATCAAGGAGAGCCACGGCGCAAGGAAGACCGCGCTCCCGAGCCTGGTGTTCCATTGCGTGTGGTTGCTTTCCCACGACGGTCCGAACGGCTCGTACGGAATCCGAATGGCTCGGACGCCGAAGTCGCGCCCCACGCGCAGAATGAGGCTCAAGACGGTCGGATGGACGTGCATGTGGTTTTGCGCGTTGACGTGATCGAGCGGAAGTCCGGTTGCAGCGAAGGCTTGAAATTGCGCGCGGATTTCCGCTTCGAGCTGCGCGCGCGCGTGCGGGTGGAAAAAGTACCGAACGCCCGCGGCGAAAAGATCGGTCGGGAAATTTCCGCGGTCGTCGACGAGGTCCGGAACTCGCTCGGGCGGCAGCGCCGGGGTGCCGTTCACCAATACGACGTGCAAACCCACGTGCAGGTGCGGCAACGAACGCGCGCGCGCGACCGCGTCGGCTGCGGCGGGCGCGGCAACCATCAGGCTCGTGGTGTCGAGAATGCCGTTGCGATGGGCGCGTTCTATTGCGGTATTCACACCGTGCGAGAGTCCGAAATCGTCCGCGGAAACGATGATGCTGCGACGCGCTCGAGGGGCGGCGACGCGACCTTCGCAGGAGAGCACTTGCGGTTCGTCCGAACGGGTCGGCATGGCCCACTAGTGCCGCGTACGAGGAGAGAAGCCTGCTTCCAGAACCACACGTCAATGCCGAAGCCGCCGTGGCGGACGTCGAACCGATCTTGTTGACCCGTTATCGCGCGAAGATCGCGGAATATTTGCGCGCACGCGCGCTTCCGTCGCACCGCCTTACGGGCCGCATGGTGGCGTACCACATGGGTTGGGCGGACGCGGAAGGTCGAGCGCAAAGCAAACATTCCGGAAAATTCGTTCGTCCAAGTCTGTGCGTGTGGGCGTGCGTTGCGTGCGGCGGCGACGAAACGGATGCGCTGCCGGTTGCGGCCGCCGTCGAATGGACGCACAATGCGACCCTCGTTCACGATGATATCCAAGACGGCGACCATCACCGTCGCGGCCGCCGCACGGTGTGGTCGCTCTGGGGCGTCGAGGATGCGATCAACGCCGGCGACGTGCTTCACGTGCTGGCATTTGGTGCCTTGGCCGAAGACGGCGTGAACGCGCCGCGGGCGCTGCTCGCCCTGCGCGCGCTCGCAAGCGCGACGCTGGACGTCATCGAAGGGCAATCGCTCGATCTCGCGCACGAAGGGAACGTCGATGCACGCTTGCGCCCGTACCTGCGCATTGCGCGGGCCAAGACCGGCGCACTGATCGGCGCGAGCCTGGAAACGGGCGCGCTCATGGCGGGCGCCGGCGCCGCACGTGCCGCGACCTTCGCGAGGGCCGGGCGCTTGCTGGGGACGGCGTTTCAGATGCGTGACGATTGGCTGGGAATTTGGGGGGATCCGCGCAAAACCGGAAAATCGAGCACGGCCGACGTCCGCAATCGAAAGGTGACCTATCCGGCGATTGCCGCATATCAAAGGATGAGCGCCTTGCAGCGGGGACGTCTCCGCGAGCTCTTCGAGTCGGACCGCTCCGGCGTCGACGATGAGATTCGAAGCCTCCTCGAGGATGCCGGCGCGGCGGAGATCGCCCAGGCTGCGCCGCTGCAATATGCACGCAAGGCAACCGCCGCAATCGAACGCACGGGGATCGATCGGTCGGCGATCGAGAGTTTCAGAGAGGTAGCGCACTACGTCGCAACTCGAGCACGCTAAGCCCGACGCGCTCACGCCTTCGCGCAAGGCCGACCACCTGCGCATCAATCTCGACCTCGACGTCGGAGCGAAGGGCGTAACCAACGGATTCGAAGCGTACCGCTTTCTTCATCGTGCGTTGCCGGAAATCGATCTGGCAGATGTCGACTTGCGCACGCACCTTCTCGGACGCACGCTGCGAGCGCCCTTGCTGGTGTCGTGCATGACGGGCGGCACGCAAGAAGCCAAGCGGATCAATACCGTCTTGGCATCGGTTGCGCAAACATTTGGGCTCGCCATGGGTCTCGGCTCGGGGCGCGTTCTGCTCGAGCGACCCGAAGTGCTCGACACCTTCGCGGTGCGAGCAGTCGCACCCAACGTTCTGTTGCTGGCGAATATCGGTGCGGTGCAGTTGAACAAAGGTTACTCCGTCGACGATTGCCGCCGTTTGGTGGAGCTGCTCGATGCCGATGCCCTCGCGTTGCACTTGAACCCGTTGCAGGAAGCGCTGCAGCCCGAGGGCGACACGGTGTTTCGCGGATTATTGCCGCGCATCGGCGCGGTTTGTCGCGCGCTGGGACGCCCGGTTGTCGTCAAGGAAGTCGGCTGCGGTATCGGCCCGCAAGACGTCCGCGCGCTACTCGACGCCGGCGTGAGCGCAATCGATCTTTCGGGAGCGGGCGGGACGTCGTGGAGCGAAGTCGAGCGCCATCGAATCGCCGAGCCGTGGCGGGCGCGCGTCGCGGGAGCATTTGCGGGGTGGGGAATTCCGACGGCCGAGGCGCTGCGCTTGGCGCGCGAAATCGCGCCGGAGGCGGCGCTCATCGCGAGCGGCGGCATTCGCGACGGCATGGATGCGGCCAAGGCGTTGGCGCTCGGCGCGGATGCGGTGGGCATTGCCGGGCCGTTCCTGCGCGCTGCGCATCGCGGCGAAGATTGTGCCGCGGAGCTCGCGCGCGAGATCGTGGAAGTGATTCGCGTCGCGATGTTTGCGGTTGGCGCTCCGACCCCGGCGGCGCTGCGAAGTACTCCGCAGTTGGTGAAGGCGTGACCGAACAACAATCGGCGGATGCATATTGCTATGCGCTGGCAACGCGGCACTACGAGAATTTTACGGTGGCGTCGGCGTTCGTGCGCGGCCGCCTGCGTACCGATTTGAGGCGGTTCTATGCGTTTTGCCGCACCACCGACGACTTCGGCGACGAAAGCGGCTCGCGCGAGTCGGCTTTGGCGCGGCTGGCGCGCTGGCGCGATGAAGTGGCGGCCTTTTTTGGTGGAGCGTCGCCCGTACATCCCGTGCTGATCGCGCTGCGCGAAACGGTGAACCACTACGGTCTCGGCGCTGCGCCGTTCTTAGATTTGATCGCGGCCAACGAACAAGACCAGCGCGTGAGCACCTATGCAAATTGGCCGGAGCTGCACGCGTATTGCATGCTCTCCGCGTCACCCGTCGGACGGGTCGTCTTGCGCTTTTTCGGCCTCGAATCGCCGGCCGCGGTCGCGCTCTCCGACGACGTCTGCATCGGCCTGCAATTGGCCAATCACGCGCAAGACGTGCGGCGCGATGCCGCGCTCGGACGCCGCTATCTGCTCGATGAAGACCTCGCGGCCGGCGACACCGCGACGGCGGTCCGGGCGCTCTGCACGCGCGCTCGGGAAATGCTCGCCTCGGGACAAGCCCTCGAGGCGATGGCGCCCGGAGCGCTGCGGTTGCAGTTGTCTCTCTATCGGCTCGGTGGATTAGCGATTTGCGACGCGATCGAACGGCTCGGCTTTCGCACCGATCTGCGGCGTCCGGAAGTTTCAAAACGCGTGAAGGCGGCCCTCGGGGTGCGCGCGCTCTTCGAAAGCCTGCGCCCCGGATGGACGGTTCGTGATGCTGCGAGTGCTTGAACGCGTTCAACGCGTCGACGAAGCGCAGCCGGGCTTGCGCGACGCCGAGCGGTTCTGTCGAGAGATGGCGCGCCGCGAAGCGAAGAATTTCTATTGGGGCTTCATTTCGCTCGGACACGACCAGCGAATGGCGATTTACGCGCTGTACGATTTCGCGCGTCAACTCGACGACGATGCGGACGGCGGACGGCCCGAAGCGCTTCCGGAACGTCTGGACGCGCATCGTGCGCGCATTCGCGCGTGCGCCCGCGGCGACTACGGGGATCCGGTCATGCAAGTGTTGGCCGGGGCGATCAAGCGGTATTCGATCCCGGAATCGGAATTGCAAATGCTGATCGATGGTTGCGAGATGGACGTTCACCACACTCG
Organism: Vulcanimicrobiota bacterium; assembly: GCA_019236495.1. GTDB lineage: Bacteria > Vulcanimicrobiota > Vulcanimicrobiia > Vulcanimicrobiales > Vulcanimicrobiaceae > JAFAIW01. The sequence goes on from JAFAIW010000130.1 coordinate 9,835, forward strand.
CTACGCGACGTGGGACGACCTCGCCGAGTATTGCAAGCGCGTAGCTTCGGTGGTCGGGAGGATGTGCGTGCGCATCTTCGGCTTCAGCGACGACGCGGCTCTCGAGCGCGCCGACGAGTTGGGGCTCGCGTTGCAGCTCACCAACATTCTACGCGACGTTTGTGAAGACGCACAGCTCGGCCGCATCTATTTACCGCAAGACGAATTGCGCGCTTTCGGCCTCTCCAATGCGGCCCTCATGGAAGGGCGGCCGGAAGCCGGATGGGATGCGTTCGTCGCGTTTCAAACCGAGCGGGCGCGCGGGCTTTTCGCACGCGGCTATGAGGTGTTGCGCTACATTCCGCGCCGCCCGGCGGCGTGCGTTGGGACGATGGCGGGCATCTACGAAGTCCTTTTGGAAAAAATCGCCGCCGATCCGTGGCTGCCGCTTCGCGGTCGCGCGTCGCTTTCTGCCGCCGAAAAACTCCGCGTCATGGTGAGTTCGTGGCTGCGCGCCGGGTAGCAGTGGTGGGCGGCGGTCTTGCGGGCTTAGCGGCCGCGGGAGCGCTGAAAGATGGCGGATGGTTCGTGGAGCTCTTCGAGCGCAGCCGGCTTCTCGGCGGACGTGCAACGTCGTTTGAAATCGATGGAATCGAAGTCGACAACGGCCAGCATGTGTTCCTGGGCTGCTGCGACGCCTTCATCGACTTCGTGGACCACGTAGGCATGCGCGATCGCTTGTTTCTTCAAGAGCGATTCGACGTCGTGGTCTATTCGCGTGGAACGGCCGGACGCTTGCGCGCCGCGCCGCTGCCTGCGCCCTTCCACTTGCTGGGGTCGTTCTTGGGGTACTCGATGCTGGGTTGGCGCGCGAAGGTGCAAGTCGGGCGCGCGCTCGCTGCGGTGCGACGCGAGCGAGGCAGCCTCAAAGCCGGTGAGACGTTCGCGCAGTGGTTGGCGCGAAACGGTCAGGGTGAAGAAGCGATCCGCGCGTTTTGGGAACCGTTCATGGTACCGGCGCTGAACGTGCCGCTCGACCGCATGAGCGCCGCCGAAGCGGCGTTCGTGATTTCCACCGCTTTTCTAACGAGCGCCGAAGCGGGAAGCTTCGGCTATGCGAAGGTTACGCTGGTTCGCATCATGGATGCGGCCGCCGAGCGTCTCGACGCGGTGCACGTTTCGAGTCCCGTCTTTTCGGTCGAACCCGGAGGAGACGGGGCGCGCTTGCGTTTGGGCGATGGAGAGCGGAGCTTCGATGCAATCGTTTGCGCGGTTGGTCCGAAACAGTTGCAACGGCTGCTGCCCGAGCCGCTCACGGCTTCCATGCAGCTGGAACGATACGATGCGCGGGCCATCGTCGACGTTCACGTGTGGCACGATTGCGGCGCGCTCGATTTCGACTTCGTGGCCGTGCTCGATTCGCCGGTACAGTGGGTTTTTCAGAAGGCGCCGGGATATTTGGCCTGCAGCTTGAGCGCAGCGGACGACGTCTTGCGCCGTACGACCGCGGAGCTGATCGAGTTGTGCTGGAGCGAGCTGCGCGCCAACGTTACGCCGCTGCGCGCGGCCACGCTGCAACGGAGCGCGGTGACGCGCAGCCCCGAAGCGACGTACGCCCCGCCGGCGGGCGTGGCGCGCCCGGCGCAACGCACGCCGTTCGCGACGCTGGCGCTCGCGGGCGCGTGGACCGAAACCGGCTGGCCCGATACGATGGAATCCGCAGTCCGCAGCGGCATCGCGGCGAGCGAGGTCCTGTGCGAGCGCACGAATGCGGCGAGTGCTGCGCCGGAAGGACGCGATGAGCGACACGTTTTCGCGAGCTGATGCGGTGGATCGCGCGGTTGCGTGGCTCTTGGAGCGGCAGGCTCCGGAAGGCTGGTGGACCGGCGAGCTCGAGACGAACGTGACGATGACGGCGGAGCACGTTCTGCTGATGCGTTTTCTAGGGCTGGACGTTTCGGATATCCGCGATGGCGCCATTCGGCACATTCTCTACAATCAACGCTCCGACGGCTCGTGGGCGCTCTACTACGACGGGCCGGCCGACTTGAGCACGACGATCGAAGCGTACGTCGCGCTGAAAGTGCTCGGTTTTGATACAGCTGCCCCCGAGATGTCGCGGGCGCGCAAGCTCATTCAAACGCTCGGCGGTCTCGCGCACGCGCGCGTCTTCACGAAGATCTGGATGGCGCTCTTCGGGGTGTACCCGTGGGAGGGAATTCCGTCGCTGCCACCCGAGCTGGTGTATCTTCCGCCCACGATTCCGTTCAACTTTTACGATTTTTCGTGCTGGGCGCGCGGGACGATCGCGCCGCTTACCATCGTCGTTTCGCGCAGGCCCGTGCGGGCATTGGGCGTTAACGTCGACGAGCTTTTTTTGCCGGGCACCGAGCATTTGTTGAACGAAGTTCCCGGCTCCGGATGGTTATGGTGGGCCGACCTCGCGATGAAAGCGTACGAACGTTTACCTGCGCAGCCCGGCCGCGCAAAAGCCCGACGCGACGTCGCAAATTGGGTCGTGGAACGGCAAGAACTCGACGGTAGTTGGGGCGGCATTCAACCGCCGTGGGTCTATTCGCTGATCGCACTCGATCTCGAAGGATACTCGCTCGATCATCCAGTGATGCGCAAAGGTATTGAAGGAATGCGGCGTTTCGCGTTCGAGGACGACACCGGCTGGCGATTCCAAGCGTGCATGTCGCCGGTGTGGGATACGGCGTGGGCGATTCGCGCGCTGAAGCTCGCCGGGCTTGGGCCCGAGCACCCCGCGCAGCGGCGCGCGGTCCGCTGGATGCTCGCCGAACAAATCGCGCCGGATGCGCCGGGCGATTGGCGCGTGAAATGCCACGGCGTTCCATGCGGCGGGTGGTCGTTCGAATTCGACAACGACGTCTATCCCGACATCGACGACACGGCCGTCATCGTGTGCGCGCTTCTCGAAGGGGGCGAGCCGGAGGTGGTGCGCGAGCCGGTGGAGCGCGCCGTCGCGTGGACGCTCGCGATGCGTTCGAGCAACGGCGGATGGGGAGCGTTCGATCGCGACAACGATCGCGAACTCGTCTATCGCATGCCGTTTGCGGATTTCGGGGCACTCATCGATCCGCCGACGGAAGACGTCACTGCGCACGTTCTCGAGATGCTCGCTGCGCTCGGGCGCGACGAGCGCGATCCGTACGTTGCAAGCGGGTTGCGGTTTTTGCAGCGTACGCAGCGTCCGTGGGGATCGTGGTTCGGGCGATGGGGTGTGAATCACGTCTACGGCACGTGGTGCGTCATCTCGGCACTCGTCCCGCTGCGCACCGGAACCGAGATGATCGCGCGCGCGACGGCATGGCTCGAACGCGTGCAAAACGCCGACGGGGGATGGGGCGAAACGTGTCACTCCTATGCCGATGAATCGTTTGCCGGGGTCGGTGCGAGCACGCCCTCGCAGACCGCATGGGCGTGCAACGCTCTACAAATCGCCGGCTTGGGCCGGGGCGACGCCGCGCAACGCGGCCTGCAATTCCTGCGCGAGCGACAACTGCCCGACGGGACCTGGGCGGAGCGGGAATTCACAGGCACGGGCTTCCCGCGCGACTTCTACCTCAATTACCATCTCTATCGCCACCTTTTTCCGCTGATGGCGCTCGCGACCGACCGCGCGCTCGGGTCCGCCGCACCCGCGAGGCGGGAAGTTGCGGTCGCGGCAGAATAGGGTCGAACCATGAGCATGCCCCTCCAGCAAAAACTCGCAATCGGCAAATACATCCTCTCGCGGCGCCTGCGCGGCGAGGAGAAGTACGCGCTCGTCCTCGAGCTCGAGCCGCTCTTGCAGTGCAACCTGGCGTGTGCGGGCTGCGGCAAGATCTCGCACCCCACGGACATCCTGCGCCGCCGGCTGTCGGTGGAGGATTGCATTCGCGCGGTCGACGAGTGCGGCGCGCCGGTGGTTTCGATTGCGGGAGGAGAGCCGCTGGTCCACGAGCAGATGCCGCAAATCGTACAAGCCCTGATCGATCGCGGGAAGTTCATCTTTCTCTGTACGAACGCGTTGCTCTTGAAAAAGAAGATCGATCTCTTCAAGCCGCACGTGCAGTTCGCGTGGATGATCCATCTGGACGGGCTCAAAGAACATCACGATCAGGCCGTCTCGCGCGAGGGCGTTTTCGAAATCGCCATCGAGGCGATCAAGCTGGCGAAGGCCCGCGGCTTCCGCGTATTCACCAATACCACGTTCTTCGATCGCGACGATGCCGACTCGATTCGCTCGGTGCTCGACTATCTCAACGACGAGCTCAAGGTCGACATGATGCAAATCTCGCCCGCGTATGCCTACGAGAAGGCGCCCGACCAGGAGCACTTCCTCGGGGTGGAACGGACGCGCGAAATCTTTCGCGAAGCGTTCTCGGGCGGCAATCGCGACCGCTGGCGCCTCAATCATAGCCCCGTGTATCTCGACTTCCTTGAAGGGAAGACCGATTTCGAATGCACGCCCTGGGGCATTCCGTGCTACACGGTTTTCGGTTGGCAACGCCCCTGCTATTTGATGTCGCAGGAGCCGTACGCGCAAACGTATCGCGAACTGATTGAAGAAACCGATTGGTCGAAGTACGGCCGCGGAAAGCATCCCAGCTGCGCGAATTGCATGGCGCACTGCGGATACGAGCCGACCGCCGTCTTGAAAACGATGAGTTCGGTGAAGGAGACGTTGCGCGCCGCCCTTGCCAACTAGCGACCGGGTTTTTCTCACCGGGGCAACCGGTTTCGTGGGCGGTCATGTGCTCGACGCTTTACAAGCGGCGGGGTATCGCGTGCGCGCGCTCGCGCGCCAACGCTCCGAACGATTGCGCGGGAGCGACGTCGTCGTCGGGGATTTGCGCGCGCCCGGGGAGCTGCGCGGCGCGCTCGAGGGATGCCGATACCTCATCCACTGTGCGGCGCTCTATACGTTTTCGCCGCGCGATCGGGAAGCATTGCACCACGTCAACGTCGCCGGAACCGCCGGCTTGCTCGAAGCGGCGCGCTTGGCGGGGGTCGAGCGCGCGGTCGTTACGTCGAGTTCCGCCACCCTCGGGCCGCAGCGCAACGGCCGCCCCGCCGACGAGCGCGATTGGGCCGAAGGCGGAGCGTCCTCTGCATATCACCACTCCAAGCTCGAACAAGAACGCGCGGCCTTCATGTCGGGCGTGCCGGCGATTGCGTTGCTGCCGACGGCGCCCGTCGGCCCCGGCGACGCAAAGCCGACGCCCACCGGAAAGTTGATTCGCGATTTCGCGGATGGCCGGATTTTCGCGATGCCGCCACGCGGCGGACTCAACGTCGTGCCGGTCGAGGACGTGGCGCGCGCGCACGTCGGCGCGCTCGAACACGGGAAGCCCGGCGAGCGGTATGTCTTGGGCGGCGAAAACCTGACGCTCGACGAGCTGTGGCGCATCTTGGCCGAGTTGACCGGACGGCCGCTTCCGTCGTGGCGCGCGCCGTATGCGCTGGCGCTCGGAATCGCGCACCTCGACGAACTTCGCTGCCGCCTCTTGCCCGACGCCGTTCCGTTCGCACCGCTCGAAGGCGTTCGAATGTCACGCGAGCGGATGTTCGTCGACGCGAGCAAAGCGCGTCGAGAGTTGAACTTTGCGCCCGGCTCTGCGCGCGATGCGCTGGCACGCGCGGTGGCCTGGTATCGTGGCGCAACGGTTTAGCGACGTAACGGTAGTGACCGCGACCGCACTCGAAACGCGCATGGCGGCGCGCGAGTTGAAGAACCTCGCGCCGGTTTTGCGCGTGGGCGTCGGCAACGCGCGAGGATGGCTTCGCCTCGAACGGCTCGTGAGTTGCGGGATCGCAGGCGGTGTGCGAGCCGACCTGGCGACGGGAACCGTTGTGATTCCTCGCGAGATCGTGCGTCCGTCGGGCGAGCGCGTTACCTGCGACCCCGAGCTGTCGGCCCGATTCGTGAATGCAGCCGCCGCGCTCGGCGCCCGCGTGAGCACCGATCCGCTTTTTACTTCGCGTACGTTTATTTACGGTGCCGAGGCTCGCGCCGAGCTTGCGGCCGCGGGTTTCGTCGCGGTCGACATGGAGAGCGCGCTCCTCGACGCACCGCGCGTCGCCGCGGTGCGTGTGATCCTCGACACGCCCGCGCGCGAGATCTCTCCCGCATGGCTGCATCCGTGGCGCGCGATCGCCACGCCGTCCGCGTGGCGCGATCTTCCGTGGCTCGCGCGCGAAGGCCCGAGGTGCGCGCGTTTGGCGGCCCGCGTGGTGGCCGCAGGGCTGTGAAACTTCCGCGCGCGCTGCTGCCGCTGTATCTCACGACGCTGCTCGACGTGCTCGGCTTTACGCTGATGATTCCGTTGCTCCCGGCGTTCGTGAAGCACTACGGTGCCGCCAATATCGTGGTCGGCGCGCTCCTGAGCCTGCCGGCGGTCTTTTCGATGATTTCGGCCCCGCTCTGGGGTGCGACGAGCGATCGGGCCGGGCGCAAAGCGATCATCCTCATCTCGCAGGCATTCTCGCTGGCCGGCTATTTGCTGCTCGCGCTCGCGAATTCATTGTGGTTGATCTTTGCCTCGCGCGTCATTATCGGATTCGGCGCGGGAAACATGGGCGTCGCGCAATCGTACGTCGCGGACGTGACCAATCCGCAACAGCGAGAGCGCGCTTATGCGCTTTTCGGGGCGCTTTACGGCGCCGGATTCTTGATTGGCCCGATTCTCGGCGCGCAGTTGCTGCACTTCGGCCTGTCGGCGCCCTTCTATTTTGCAGCCGCCGTCGAGCTGGTCGCGATCGGATTGACGTGGGTTTTCTTGAATGCGGGACGCGAGAAGGTGCCTCACAGCGAGGTGCGTCTGGGGGAAGCCCTCCGCAATGCGGGCCTGCCCGGCGTAATGCGGACCTACGCGCGGCAGTTTTTGTTTATTTTCTCCGTCACGTATTTTTTGGGCAGCTTTGCGTTGTATCTGGATCACGCCTTGCA
>JAFAIW010000180.1 GCA_019236495.1 Vulcanimicrobiota bacterium
GAATGTCGACGGCCCGTGCCATGCCGAGAGCGGCCGGCGCCGGGACGACTACCAAACGTTCCAAAACGACGCCCGCGCGTACCAGATCGGGCGGGAAGAGCGCGCCGTCGTCCACGACGGCCGCGAGGGTGCGGCGCGTGACCGTTGCCAGAAGACGGGCCGCAACGGCCATCCGGCCGGAACTGCCGGCCCCTTCCAAGGTCGCCACCACGCCCCGGGTAAAGCCGCCTCCCAAAGCGCCGTCCAAGGCGAGAAGACCGCTCGGCGTGAGGCTCGGATCGTCCGCCGTCAGTGGCGTCACCAGGGTCCGGGGACGGCGCGCGTCGAGCTCTTCCTTCAGCCGGGCGAAGGCTTGGCGATGGGGAGTGGATTCCGGCAAAGCCGCCATGGGAATCTCATCCTAATCGAACGTATGTTCGACTGTCAAGGGGTGCCTGCCGCTCGCGCTGGAGGGCTTCGCAAGACACTCTCCGGTAAACGAAAAGGCGTGCACCAAAAGGACGCATGACCAGCCTCGGAATCGACGTCGGCGGGACTTTTACCGACATCGTAGCGCACGCGGACGACGGCGAGCCGGTCTTGCTCAAGGTGGCGACGACGCCCGGCGCGCCGGAGCAAGGGGCCTTGCGCGGGGTCGCACGGCTGTTGGAACGCCGGCCCGGGATGCGCGTCGCACACGTCTTTCACTCGACGACGATCGCCACAAACGCCCTGCTCGGACAGATGCAGCTCGAGTTGCCGCGCGTCGCGCTGCTCACGACCGATGGGTTTCGCGACGTCATCGAAATCGGGAGGCAGAATCGCAGCGAGCTCTACGATCTCAACGTCACTCGTCCGGAGCCGCTCGTCGCACGGGCCGACCGTTTCCCGATTCGCGAACGTTTGAACGCCGATGGGAGCGTACTCGTGCCGCTCGATCTCCAAAGCGTGCGCGCTGCGGCGGCGACGCTTCGCGAGCAAAACATCACCACGATCGCCATCGGCTTTCTGCACGCATACGTCAATGCCGATCACGAACGCCGCGCCGCGGAAACGCTCCACGCCGAACTGCCGGAAGCGACGATCTCCTGCTCGTCCGAGATCGACCCCGCCTATCGCGAATTCGAACGCTTCTCGACGACGGTCGTGAACGCCGCGCTCGCGCCGCTCGTGCGCCGCTACGTAGAAGCGCTCGAATGCGGTTTGCGCGATCTCGGCGTCGACGCGCCGCTCTTCGTCATGCAATCCAACGGCGGCGCAGTCGCGGCGCGCCACGCGCTGCGCCGTCCGGCCGCACTGATCGAAAGCGGGCCCGCGAGCGGCATCGTCGGTGTCGCGGCGCTCGCTCGCGAGATAGGCATCGAGCGCGCGCTCGGGTTCGATATGGGCGGGACGACCGCAAAGGCCGGCACGGTGGTCGGCGGAGAGCCCGAAGTCGCCACGGAGTTCGAAGCCGCGGGCCGGACGCATAGCGGGCGAACGCGGCGCGGCAGCGGCTTTCCGGTGCGCTTTCCATTCGTCGATTTGGCGGAGGTCAGCGCCGGCGGCGGGACGATCGCCTGGCTCGACGGCGAGGCGCTGCGAGTCGGCCCACTTTCGGCCGGTGCCGACCCGGGGCCGGCCTGCTACGGGAAGAGCGAGCGGCCGACCGTGACGGATGCGAACGTCGTGCTCGGACGGCTCAATTCCGTGGCCTTGCTTGGGGGAGCGTTCCCGATTGAGGCCGGGCGCTCGCACGATGCGATCGGCACGCTTGCGCGGAAAATCGGCCGAACGGTAGAAGAGACCGCATCCGCCATCATTACGCTCGTCGACGGCGAGATGGCCAAGGTCTTACGAATCGTCACGATCGAGCGCGGAAACGATCCAAGGGATTTCACGCTCGTAGCGTACGGCGGCAACGGTCCGCTGCACGCCGCTTCGCTTGCGGAGGAACTGGAGATCCAGCGCGTTTTGGTCCCGCCAAGCCCCGGGCTCTTCTCCGCAAGCGGAATGCTTACGGCTGACCTGCGCGCATACGAATCGGCATCGCTTCTGCATCGCGCGGATGCGATCGACGACGTGTATCTGGATGGAACGTTTCGTGCGCTCGAACGTCGCGTCGCGGATTTGCTTCGCGAGCAAGGCGCCGGCGGCGAAACCATTCGATGCGTGCGCACCTGCGCGATGCGGTACGACGGACAAAGTTTTGAATTGCCGGTGCCGTGGAGCGGAGACGTCGCGACTGCGGTTGCGGCGTTTCATCGAAAACACGCGACCGTTTACGGGTACTCGCTCGACGATGAGCCCGTCGAATTCGTTCAGGCGCAGGTGACCGGCATGGCACCGGTGGGCGCGCGCGTTGCCGGCCGACGTGCGCCGTTCGGGAACGCGCCGCCCCAGCGGCGCCGCGTCTGGCTCGGCGGCGCGCACGGCACGGGAGAGATCCCGGTGTATGAAGGCTCGCGCCCATCCATCGCGGGCCCCGCCGTCGTCGAGCAGTACGACGCCACGATCTACGTTCCGCCGAACTGGACTCTGCATTCCGAGCGAGATGGGCGGGCGCGCTTGGAGCACGATCGCCGTGCATGACGCCATCGCCCAATGGGCGCTGCGCTTGATTCGCGAGCGCGCGGACGCAGCCGAAACGGCACGGAAGCGCGCGTGCAAGAAGTTCAGCAACCGTCGCGTCCACAAATTGCGCACGCAATCGCGCCGCCTCCGAGCAGCGTTGGAAGACTTGTGCGATTGCCTGCCCCACGCGGAAGATCTCATGGAGTGCAGTCACACCGTCGGCGATGCGACCGGCAAAGTTCGCGACGCAACGGTTCTCATCGAGCAGCTCGAGCGATATCATCGCTTTTCATTTTTCGAAGAACGAGCCGAGATCGAAAAACTCGAACGCGTTCTCAAGCGCCGGCGAAAGAAGTGCACGGGAGAGGCGAAGGAAGCGGTGCGCCACATCGATTTGAAAGTCAAAGCGTGAAAGCGCGCCAGATTTCGCTGGGCGAGGTCCCCTCGGTGAACGCGGCCATTCAACGCGTGATCGGCGTGCGCTTCGCCGAAGTGCTTTCGCTGGCACCGGCCCTCGACTCCAAAGAATCGCAAGAACTGCATTCGTTGCGGATCGCGTGTAAACGTTTGAGATACTCGCTCGAGCTATTTTCGAAGGAACTTCCCACGCTCAAGGCTGCGGCGCAGCGTTTCACGCAGTTGCAGGACGAGCTCGGGTCGCTCCACGACTGCGACGTCCTGCTGGGCCTCGCGCAACAGCACGGCGCATCGCGCGTGCAGCATCGCGTTCGGCGCGACCGCGAGCGGCATTTCCTGCGCGCGAAAGCGCTCTGGCTCGACGCATTTACGCAAGGCGGTCCGTTCGCTCCGCTCGTTGCGTACACCGGCTTGAACACCGTGCAGGTGTGACGCTCGACTTCATCACCACCGACGTCATCGATCGCGCGTTCGCCTATGCGTGCGAAGAAATGGGCATCGCTCTTCGCAATACCGCTTTTTCTCCCAACATCAAGGAACGTCTCGATCATTCATGCGCACTCTTCGACGCTGAATGCCGCCTGATCGCACAGGCCGAACATATCCCCGTCCACCTAGGTTCGCTCCCGTGGGGCTTGCGCCGCTGCGTCGAAGACATCGACGCACGCGGCGGTTTCGCGCCCGGACGGATGTGGGTGATCAACGATCCGTATCTCACCGGAACGCATCTCAACGACGTCACCGTCATCCGTCCCATCTTCTTCCAAGGTACGCTCGCCGGATTCGCCGCCAACAAGGCGCATCACACCGATGTCGGCGGCGCCGTTCCCGGCTCGATTTCCGCCGACGCGGGCGATCTCTACGCCGAAGGGCTCGTCGTTCCACCCACCCTCCTGGTGGAAGGCGACCGGTGCATCGATGAAACGGTCGCGCTATTTGCCGCCAATTCGCGCGCTCCAAAAGCCCGCGGCGGCGACTTGCGCGCGCAAATCGCCGCGAACGTCACGGGCGAGCGGCGTTTTATCGGGCTGCTCGAGCGCTACGGCCGCAGCACCGTCGCGGCCGCCGCTGAAGACGCGATGGCGCGCAGCGAGCGCCGCATGCGCGCGGCGTTGCGCGAATTCGGTCAAGGACTTTTCGAGGCGGAAGACGTTCTCGAGGCCCGCGACGGCGACACTTTCCTCCGCCTGCGCGCGTCGCTCGAGCTCGACGACGGAACGGCGCGTTTCTCGTACGACGGCACGGCCGCGCAAGTCGACTATCCGATGAACGCGGTCTTTGGCGTGACCTTGTCGGGAATTTACTACGTGCTCCGCACGATCGTCGGCGGTGACGTCTCGATGAACGACGGATGTTTTCGACCGATCCAGGTCGATGTGCCGGAAGGAACGCTGCTCAATCCCCGGCGTCCGGCACCCGTCGGAGGCGGCAACGTCGAGACCAGCACGCGAAACGCCGATCTCGTCCTTGCGTTATTGGCGGCGGCGCGCCCCGACCGGATTCCCGCCTTCAGCGGCGGCACGATGAGCAACGTAATGCTCGGAGGCACGCGCGCGAATGCGGAAAGCTGGGCGTTCTACGAAACGATCGGGTGCGGAATGGGAGCGCGACCAACCTTGCCGGGTATCGACGCAATTCAATGTCACATGACGAACACGTTGAACACGCCGGTCGAAGCGCTCGAGCGCGCATTCCCTCTGCGCGTCGAGCGTTACGAGATCGTGGAAGGCACCGGCGGAAGCGGCCGGTATTCCGGCGGCTGCGGCATGGTTCGGACGCTTCGCGTGACGGAGGGCGAGGCGTACGTCTCACTCTTGGCGGATCGGCATCGCGTGCCACCGCGCGGGGCCTGCGGCGGAGGTGCGGGACACTGCGGCGCGCATGCGCTGTATCGCGACGGCGTGCGCACGCCGCTGCCGGCTAAGACGGGCCTGCGCTTGCGGACCGGCGATGCGATCGAAATTCGCACGCCGGGCGGCGGCGGATACGGAGCGTGCTAAAAGAAGGCGCCGTCCAAGTTTGCGTGCCCCTCGTTGCGGAGCGTTTGCGCGTCGACTTCTGTGCAATTCCGCCGGTTGCCGTTGCACTCCAGAATATGATGGAGTCGTGCGCCGTGCAAGTTCGCAGCGCTCAAGTCCGAGCAGCGCAGCTCGTTGTCGTCGCCTTGGTTGCGATAGCAGAGGGCCGCGCCGTCGAGGTTTGCGCCCGAAAGGTCGGCGCCGCTCATATCGCATCCGGGCAGATAGGCGGTTTGCAAATCGGCACCCGCCAATTTCGCATCTTTCAAATCGCAGCCGGGGAGCGACACGGCGTGAAGGTCCCGCTTCGATAGCGAGGCACCGCGCAGATTGCAGCCGGCACATCGCCCCAGCAAGCCGCGTACCGTCGCATCGTTCAATTCGCCAAAGCCAATGTCGGCGAGGTCCATTCCGGCCAGCTCGGCCCCCTCGAAGTTCGCGCCTTGGAATCGCGCCCCGCGAATATCGACACCCGCAAACCGCACCCCGCGCAAATCCGCATCGCGCAAGTCCGCGTTCGAGAGATCGACGCCCGCAAAGCGCGCGTCGCGGAGGTTCGCGCCGCGCAGATTCGCGCCGCTGAGGTCTGCCCCCGCAACGGACACGCCGTGCAGGTCCCGGCCGTGCCAATCGACGCGCGCGAAATCGCACCCC
>JAFAIW010000023.1 GCA_019236495.1 Vulcanimicrobiota bacterium
TATGATTCGCGCAATTGCGCTTATTTTTTCCGCCGCGTTCCTGCCGTACAACCTTGCGGCCGCCGCGTCCGCGACCTCGCCGGGCGGCCATCTTTCCGGCCTGCAGTGGCGTCTCGTAGGTCCATTTCGCGCGGGCCGCTCGAATGCCGTAACGGGGGTGCCGGGCGATCCGCGGACGTTTTATTTCGGGGCCGTCGGCGGCGGTGTTTGGAAGAGTACAAACGCAGGCCGCACGTGGTCGCCGATTTTCGATAGCCAGGCGGTTGCATCGATCGGCGCGATTGCCGTCGCACCCTCGAATCACGACGTCGTGTACGTCGGCACCGGGGAAGCGGACATGCGCTCCGACATCCAAGCCGGAAACGGCGTCTATCGTTCCGACGACGCGGGACGCACGTGGACGCATCTCGGGCTCGACGATACGCGGCAGATCGGGCGCATCGCCGTCGATCCGAACGACGCGAATACCGTGTTCGTCGCGGCGCTCGGCCATCAATATTCTTCGAACGCGCAACGCGGCGTCTTCAAATCGATCGACGGCGGAAAAACCTGGCAGCGCGTGCTCTACGTCGACGACAACACCGGCGCAATCGACGTGCAGACCGATCCGAAGGACGGCAAAATTGTCTACGCATCGATGTGGCACACGCGCCGTCCGCCGTGGAACGTCTATCCACCTGCGAACGGGCCGGGCGGCGGTTTGTACAAATCGACCGACGGCGGCGCAACGTGGCAGCATTTAACGAGCGGCTTGCCCAGCGGCGTGGTTGGTCGCATCGGCCTCGCTCTCGCACCCAGCAACGCACAGCGAATTTATGCCGCCGTCGACAACGACAAAGATCCGAAAACGGGCGGCGTCTATCGCTCCGACGACGCGGGCGCGACGTGGCATCTCATGGATAACGACGAACGCGTTTGGAAACGCGGCTGGTACTTTTCCAGCGTGGTCGTCGATCCGGCGAATCCCGACATGGTCTACGTTTCCAACACGTCGGTCTATCGCTCGACCGATGGCGGCAAAACGTTCATCGCCGTCAAAGGCTCGCCCGGCGGCGACGACTACCACCAGCTGTGGATCGATCCCACCGACGGCAATCGCATGATCCTCGGCAGCGATCAAGGGACGGTCGTCTCTCTCGATGGCGCGCAAACGTGGAGCTCGTGGTACAACCAGCCCACGGGGCAGATGTATCACGTCATCACCGACTCGCGCTTTCCGTATTGGATCTATGCAGGGCAACAAGACAGCGGTGCAATGGCGATTGCGAGCCGATCGAATCACGCGACGATCTCGTTTCGCGATTTTTTCACGATCGATTTCAACGGTGAGAGCTCGATGATCGCACCCGATCCGCTCGATCCGCGGTGGGCCTATTTGAGCGTCTATCCGGCGGCCGTCGACCGGCTCGACACGCGGCTGTTTCAGTACCGCAATGTGGCGCCGTATCTTGCGAAGCCTGCGGTGTACCATTCGAATTGGACGCCGCCGATCGTGTTTTCGATGGCCGACAAGCACGCGCTGTATTTTGGCACACAAGTGCTCTTTCGTACGACGAATGGCGGCGGTACGTGGGCGGTCGTTAGCCCCGATCTGACGCGCCGCAACCCCGGCGTTCCGCCGAATTTGGATGCATCGACGGCAGCCGACGCCTACTTTCATCCGCAGAAAGGCGCGATCTACGCGATTGCGCCGTCACCGCTCCGCGCAAACACCATCTGGGCCGGGACCGACGACGGCACGATTCACGTGACGTTCGACGGCGGCGCGCATTGGAACGACGTCACTCCGCCGGCGCTAACCGCGTGGAGCAAAGTCGGCACGATCGAAGCGTCGCACGGCAATGCGCTTACAGCGTACGCCGCGATCGACCGGCATCGGCTCGACGACCGCAACCCCTACATCTATCGCACGCGCGACGGCGGCAAACACTGGCAGCTGACCGTGAACGGCATTCCGAACGGCAGCTTCGTCAACGCCGTGCGTGAAGATCCAAAATCTCCGGGACTGCTCTTTGCGGCAACGGAGACTGCAGTATACGTTTCGTTCAATGCTGGAGACTCGTGGCAATCGCTGCGTTTGAACATGCCCGTCGCCTCGATGCGCGACGTCACGATCGCGGGGAACGATTTGATCGTCGCCACGCACGGTCGCGCGTTCTGGTCGCTTGACGACATCGCGCCGTTGCGCGAGCTCACGTCGGGCTACACCGCGAACTCATCCTTCATCTACCGCCCGGCGACGGCAATCCGGTTTCGCCTGAACGACAATCACGGGACGCCGTATCCGCTCGACGAACCACAGGCCGACAATCCGCCCACCGGCGCGATTCTCGACTACTATCTCGCGACGACCGCGTCGCGCATTACGCTCGATGTTGCCGATGCGCAGGGACGTTCCGTTCGACGCTTTTCGAGCACCGACGCGCCGCTGACCGTCAATGCAAAGAAAGTCGACGTTCCGCTCTCGTGGTTTCCGCCTATTGAGCCGATCTCTGCCGAAGCCGGCGGGCATCGCGTGGTATGGGACTTTCACGCCGGCGCGTGCAGCAACGATCCCGACGCGCACTGCCCCCCGCTCGTGCCGCCCGGGACGTACAGCGTTCGGATGACCGCCGACGGAACGACGCGCACCGTGCCGCTCACGATCGTGCGCGACCCGCGCGTCGCTGCAAGCGACGCAGATCTGCGCGCGCAGTACGAACTCGCGACGGCGGTGTGGGCTCTCCTTGCAAAAGGCAAGGCAGCGTACGCAGAAGCCGACGCACTCCGCAAGAAGCTCAAACCCGGTTCGCAGCTCACCGCCCTCAATCGCATTGCGGGCGCGGACGCTGCGGACAATCCCGATGATTCCGAAGGCCAGCCCGACACGAACCTGCACTCGTTACATTACATCAACGCGTCGCTGCAAGCACTGGAAGACGCAATCGAAGGCGCCGACTTCGCACCCACGCCCGACATGCACGCGTCGTACGCGCTGTATCAGAAAGAACTTGCGAGGACCTTAGCGTTTTTCGAGGCCGCTAAAAACGGGGCCGTTCCATTCTACGATCCGAGAAAACCTACTTCGCGGTAGCTGAATCGTAGAACCGCGCGAGGTCGGCTTTAAACTTCGCGAGCGAGGGCACGTGGAGATACACCATGTGCCCCGACTCGTAGTAGCCCCAACTGATGTTGCGCGCGATCTCGGGGCGCAGGCCGAGATGCGCGAGCGTGTACTCCGTTCCGTAGAACGGCGTCGCGAGATCGTAGTATCCGGCCGCTGAAAACACTTTGAGCTTCGGATTGCGCGTCATCGCGTCGGCCAGATCCGGTGCGACGGAGGTCGCGGACGGCCCGGCGCGCTCGCCGCGCTGCCAATGCCACGCCTGTGCGACGACGGGATAGTTCGTGATGTAGTAGTTTTCGTCCGTCGTCCAGTGAAGATCGCGACGGACATAGCTGTTGAACGCGGACGTGTACGCGCCTGACATTGCGGCATCCGCCGGATCGAAGTCTTGCGAATCGCCGACGACGTCGAGGTCGGCGCCGAGGAAACGCGAATCGAGCCGCCCCGTCTGCTCGGCTTGATCGCGCAGCAGCTCTTTTTCGAAGCGTGCGGGTGGTACGCGCAAATCCGACTGCAGAATATAGGCTTCGCTCACGCCCAGGAAGTCGTGCATCGTTTTGGCAATCGAGGCCCGCTCGGATGCCGAGAGCGCGTCCCCCTTGCTCAGCGCCTGAACGTACGGCCCGCTCGTAAAGTCGCGCGCGCGTTGAATGAATGCCGCGAGGTTGTTCCCGGGATCGACCGCTTTGTGATGGTACCACGCGGTCGCCGCTTCGGTGGGAAAGAACGCGAGGTATTGCAGGTCGCCCTGACCGCCGAAGTCGATGTTGTCGAAATCGAGCACGGTCGATAAGAGCGTTACGCCGTTGAAATACATCCCGCGCGTTTGGAGATAGTCCACGAGATTCGCCGAGCGCGTCGTTCCGTAACTTTCGCCCAGCAAGAATTTCGGCGAGTTCCAGCGGTCGTTCTCGGTAACGTAGCGGCGAATAAATTGGCCGAAGGCTTTCACGTCTTCATCGATGCCGAAGAAGTCGGAAGGCTTGCCTTTGCCCACGATCCGGCTGAAACCGGTGCCGATTGCGTCGACGAACACAAGATCGCTCTTATCGATCAAACTATACTCGTTGTCGACCACGCGGTAGGGCGGCGGTCCCGTCGGTGCGGCATTCATGGTCTCCACTCGAACCGGCCCGATCGAACCCATGCGCGTCCAAATACTCGACGAACCGGGGCCACCGTTGTAAACGAAGGTGAGGGGGCGATTGTCGAGGTTCGCGCCGTTCTCGGTGTAGGCGGTGTAGAACATCGACGCAATTGCGTCGCCGTGTTCGTCCTTCAACACAATCGTGCCGGCCACGGCGGTATATGGAATCGACCGGCCGTCGACGGTGACGCGATGCTGCGTTGCGACGCGGCGTTCCGGCGTCGCCGGCGCGGTGACCGGGGTACGCACCGGCGTCGCGTGCGGCTTTGGCGCAGCCGAGGGCGACGGTCGCGGAGAGGGCGCAGCCGCGAGCAATGCAACGGCCAGCGAAATCGAAAGCAAGCGCATGACGTTCATGTGCGCGCCCTTCGAGGCTCGCTTCGCTCGCACCTCAGGGTGACACCGCTCGCACCTCAGGGTGACGCCCTAGTCTGGCACTGTGACACCGAGCAGGCACGGCAGGGTCAGCGTACGTGACGTGCCGTCTTCCAACTGCGCGGTCAGCTCGTCGCCCTTCAGCTCGGCATCGACGACGTCGCCGCAGTACTCCGTGTTGACCAGCAATCGGAGCGCGTGAGCAATGTCGAGCGCTTGCGGTCCGGAGCGGCAAACAAAAATCGAAGGGCGCTCGTCGGCGATCCGCGTCACCGCCGCGCCGTTCCACTCGATTGCGACCAATCCGGCCGTGGTTTGCGCCGCTAAGCGCGCGGCGAGGCGCGAGACTTCGCGATCCGTGGCGAGGGCCGCAACCTTTACCTCAGGACGCTTTTCCATACAACTCGCGTTTGAGATCGGAGACGGCTTTCACCAGTACGTCCAGATACGGCAGCATTGCGGATTTAATGCGCTCGAGGCGCGCCTCTCCCTCCGGAGTGATCCGGTAAATGCGGCGCGAGCGTTTGGTGGGATGCTCCCACGTCGCGTCCAAAAAACCGCGCTCTTCCAAGCGCCGCAAGAGCGGATAGATCTTGTTCGTGTTGACGGCGACCAGTCCACCGCATAACGTATCGATGCGCTGCATCAGGCCGTACCCGTGGTCCGCTCGGACCTTCACCAAATGCAGCAACAATACCGGGAAAAGCGTCTTGCTCTTGACCGGGCCGGTGAGGACGTCATCAACGCGAGCGGCCAATGGTTGCGCTAGGCCTTGCTCGCCATCGCCGCGTACGCGCGTTCGATATCGCCGGAATACCGCTGTTCAACCACGCGACGTTTTACTTTCATCGTCGGCGAAAGTTCGCCCGCCTCGATCGTCAGCTCGTGCGGCAGTACGACGATGCGCCACACTTGCTCGAAGCTGGCAAGATCGGCGGTATGCGAACGGACCTCTTGCGTGAGAAACTCGTTTACATCGGTTCGCTTTGCGAGATCCGGCGTCGGAACGTTTGCCGGCAAATTCAGGGCAGTACGAATCAGGTCCCAATTCGGTGAGACCAGGGCGAGCGGATGCGGGCGGGACTCCCCTACGAGCATCACCTGGTTCACGTACACGGAGCGCTTGATCGCGCTCTCCACGCGAGCCGGCGCCAGAAATTTCCCGCCGGAGGTTTTGAAGAGCTCCTTTTTCCGATCGGTAATCTTGAGAAAACCATCGGCATCCGTTATCCCGACGTCGCCTGTGTGATACCACCCGTCACGTAGCGCTTCGCTCGTTGCCGTTTCATCCTTATAATAGCCGAGCATCACACCGGGGCCTCGCACCAGAATCTCGCCGTCGTCGTCGAGCCGCACCGTGACTCCCGGAATCGGCCGGCCGACCGTCGCGTACCGATTGTCGAGCAGCCGATTGACGCTCACTACGGGCGAACATTCCGTCGGCCCGTAGCCTTCGATGATCGTCACGTCGAAGCCCAAGAACGTCATCGCGGTGTCGAGGTGTAACGCCGCGCTGCCGCTGACAAAAAACTTCAAACGATCGAGCCCCAGCATGGGGCGAATTTTGCGCAGGACGAGCGCGTGCGCCAAGCGATACTTGAGCGAGAGCATGGGCGAAACCGGCTGCCCGAGCGTTTGCGCTTTGCGATAGTCGCGGCCCACTGCCAGCGCCCATGGAATCAGCTTGCCGCGCACGCCGCCTTCTTTTAGCGCCTTCCCGGTGATCCCGGCAAGCACGCGCTCGAAAATGCGCGGTACGCTCGTCATCATCACGGGCCGCACGTCGCGCATGTCGACGAGCAACTCGTCGGGCGAGTGACAGATGTAGTAGTGCGTTCCGACCAAGATGAAACCGTACGCGATCATGTGCTCGTAGATATGCGAAAACGGCAAGACCGACATTACCGTCTCTTCGGCGTGGACGTCGCCGAGACCATAACGGAACGAAGCCTGCACGTTGAACGCGACGTTGTTGTGCGAGAGCATCACGCCCTTGGGCCGGCCCGTCGTCCCCGAAGTGTAGATCAGCACGGCAAGGTCGTCGGGGCGAATCTGTGATTCGAACGCGACCGGCCAATCGGGATGCCGGGTGCGCGCTTGTGCGCCGCGCATCTCGAGTGCCGCGAGCGAGTCCGGCCCATCGCTATCGAAAAGCACGATCTGTGGGAGTGATGCCGCAATAGGCTGCAAACGCTCCAGTGCCGCGCGCGAATCGACAATCAGCAGCTTTGCTTCGGAATTCTGCAGGATGTATTCGACTTGGTCCAACGCCTGCGTCGGAAAGATCGGTACGACAACCAGCCCCGCCAGTAACACGCCGAAATCGCTGACGAGCCAATCGACGCGATCCTGCGCCAGGAGCGCAACCCGATCGCCGGGATTGAGCCCTAAATCTCGCAGGCCGCACGCGACGTCGATCACCCGCTGTAAGGCGCGCTCCGACGACGTCGGCGTCCAGACGCCGCCCACGCGTTCGATCAGCGCGTCGTCGCGTTGTTTTGCGAGCCCTTCACGGATGAGCGAGGGCAGCGTGGTCTTCGGCGGCGCCGCAACGGTTTGCATCGCCATCGCGGACTTCGCGCGAGGTCGTGGGCTACCTTCGCGCAGCGTTTGCGGTCAGATATTGCGACGCGGTCGCCACGAGGCGATCGTTCATTCCGGCAACGTCCGCAAGTTCGTCGATGGATGCGAACGGGCCGTTGGCTTCACGAAACGCGACGATTCGGCCGGCGAGTCCGGCACCGATTCCGGGAATCGTTTGCAATTGCTCCACCGATGCAGCATTGAGGTCGAGCAGGGCCGCCGGCGGACGATGTTTGCGGGCATGACGTGCGTGCCGTCCGCGATGGCGTTTCGCACCGCGCGGTTGCGGTGCACCGATCGCGGGAACGGTGATCTGATCGCCGTCGTCGACGTACGCGGCGAGATTCACGCCGGCGGGATCGGCGTCCGGCAACAATCCGCCGGCGGCTGCAAGCGCAGCCGCGGCGCGCGCAGGCAAGCGGACGTGATACAGTCCGGGATGTCGAACCGCCCCGACGACGTAGACCAGTGCGTCCGCAACGCGCGGAGGCGGCGGCCGCTCCGTCGAGGCCGGCGCAAGCGAGGCAACGGAAATCGGCGCGTTCGGTCTGCCGTGGAACGCCCCGATGAGGATGGCGAGAACGACCGCAACGAGCACCACCGCACGCTTCATGCCGGTCGTTCACGCGTTTGAGCCCGCCGGAAAGAGGGTTGCGGGCAGTCCGGGCCGATGTTGGATTCACTCATGGCGGAAACGAGTTACGATTTCCTCGCGATCGAGCGAAAGTGGCAAGCACGGTGGGAGCGCGATGAAACGTATCGCGCGGTCGACGACGACCCGCGCCCGAAATACTACGTGCTCGAAATGCTTCCGTATCCGTCGGGCGATTTGCACGTCGGCCACGCCAAGAATTACACGCTCGGCGATGCGGTGGCCCGAATGATGCGCATGCAAGGTTACGACGTGCTGCACCCGATGGGCTGGGACGCGTTCGGTCTGCCCGCGGAGAACGCGGCGATCCAGCGCGGCGTGCATCCGGCACCGTGGACCGAATCGAACATCGCAAACATGAAACGCCAGATTCGTCTGATGGGTACGGGCTATGACTGGCGACGCGAAATTGCCACGTGCTTCCCGGAGTACTACCACTGGAATCAGTGGATTTTCTTGCAACTCTACAAGCAAGGACTCGCGTACAAGCGCGAAGCGCCCGTCAATTGGTGCCCGGTCGATATGACGGTGCTCGCCAACGAACAAGCCGAGGGCGGCGTGTGCTGGCGCTGCGGATCGCCGGTCGAGCGTCGCAACCTTTCGCAGTGGTTTTTCAAAATAACCGCGTACGCCGATCGTCTCTTAGACGACCTGGCATTGCTGGAGGGGTGGCCCGAGCGCATTCGCACGATGCAGCGAAACTGGATCGGACGGAGCGAGGGCGTGACCTTTGCCTTTGCGGTCGAGAATAACGACGCCCGCCTATCCGTCTTTACGACGCGAATCGACACGGTGTTCGGCGTGACCTACATGGCGATTTCCGCCGAACATTCCGCACTCGACGCGATCGTGACGAAGAAACACCGGCAATCCGTCAAGGAATTCGTCGATTCGCTCAAATCGAAATCGGAACTCGAGCGCACGAGCTTGATGGAAAAAGACGGCATCTTCACCGGCGCGTATGCCATCAATCCGCTCTCGCACGAGCGCGTGCCGATCTTCGTGACGAACTACGTCCTGGCCGAATACGGAACGGGCGCGGTCATGGGCGTACCGGCGCACGACGAGCGCGATTTCGAATTCGCGCGGAAGCACGGATTACCGATCGCGCAAGTCATTCTGCCGCCGGGGACGGCCGCCGAAGCACCGCTCGATGCACCATACCTCGACGAAGGACGCTTGATTGCCAGCGGTGACTTCACCGGCATGTCGAGTCAGCGCGCGCGCAGCGCGTTGGCGGATCGGCTCGTCGCGCTCGGCCTCGGCGAGCGCACGGTCAACTTCAAGATTCGCGACTGGCTTATTTCGCGGCAGCGCTACTGGGGCACGCCGATTCCGATCGTCTATTGCGACGAACACGGCGAGACGCCGGTACCCGAAGACGAGCTTCCCGTCGTGCTTCCGAGCGACGTGCGCATCACCGGCGAAGGCTCGCCTCTCGCCCACGTGCCCGAGTTCGTCAACGCGCGCTGCCCGAAATGCGGCGGACCGGCGCGGCGCGAGACCGACACGATGGATACGTTTGTCGAATCGTCGTGGTATTATTTGCGCTATTGCGATCCTCGTAACAGCGCGGAACCATGGCAACGCCGGATTACGAACAATTGGATGCCGGTCGATCAATACATCGGCGGTGCCGAACACGCGGTGTTGCATCTGCTCTACTCGCGGTTTTTCTACAAATTCTTCCACGACGAAGGGTGGGTGAGCGGCGAAACCGAGCCGTTCACCCGGCTTTTCAATCAAGGCATGCTGCTGCGCTTCGGCGAGAAAATGAGCAAGAGCCGCGGCAACGTCTTGGGCATCGACGAAACCGTGGAACGATACGGGGTCGATGCGATGCGCCTGTTTTTGCTCTACGCTACACCTCCGGAAGATACGATGGAGTGGACCGAAGAGGGCATCAATGGGCGCGTGCGCTTCGTCAATCGGGCCTGGCGCGCATGCGAACCCTTTGTCGAACGCGCCGCCGGCGTATCCATTGCGGAACTGCCGTCCGCGGCCGACGCGGAAGAGAAGGCACTCTTGCGTGCCGTTCATGCCGCGATCAAATCCGCGATCGATGAAACGACCTCACGCCGGTTTCATTTCAACACCACTATCGCGCGTCTCGACGAATACGTGAACGGGCTCACCGGGCTCGCGCAACGCAATCCGGAAAGCACGGTCCTCGCGTATGCCGTGCACGTTTTCCCGCTGGTGGTCGCGCCCTTCGCGCCGCATCTCGCCGAGGAACTCTGGGAACGCATGGGGCATCGCGCCTCGATCCACATGGAGCGCTATCCGCAGCCCGATCCCCATGCGCTGGCCGTAGAGGAGATCACGCTCGTCGTGCAAGTGAACGGCAAAATCCGCGCGCGCGTGCAAGCCGAGCCCGGCCTCAACGAAGCGACCGCCTTCGAGTTGGCGATGGGGCAACCGGGCGTCGTGGCGCAGATCGACGGCAAACAGATTCGCAAGCGAATCTACGTGCCGGACAAGCTACTGAATTTGGTGGTGAGTTAAAACACGCCGAGCGGCAGCCGCTCTTTGAAATAGTCAAACGTTTCGCGCATTCCGTCGCTCAATTTCGTTTTCGGCACCCACCCCAGCTCGCGCTTGGCTAGCGACGGATCGAAGGCGCATTCGCGGATGTCGCCCGGACGCATCGGCGCGGGCGTTACCGGCGCATCGAATCCGCTGATTTCGACCAAAGTCCGGTAGAGCACGTTGACGCTCGTCCCTTTTCCGGTACCAATGACGTATGACGAACCGCTGCCGCGCTCGAGCGCCGCGAGATTCGCTTCGGCGACGTCTTTCACGAAGACGTAGTCCTTCGTTTGCTCGCCGTCCCAATCGATTCGCACGCCCTGCTGCTGGAGAAATTTTCCGATGAAGATCGAAATCACGCCCGCCTCACCGTTGGGATCTTGGCGCGGCCCGTACACGTTGCCATAACGCAGCGCCGTGAAATCGAGCCCGTGATCGCTCTTGTAAAAGCGCAGATAGTGTTCGGCGATCATCTTCGTGATGCCGTACGGCGAGATCGGACGCTGCGCGGACTCTTCGGTAAGCGGCAGACGGTCGGGTGGGCCGTAGATCGCCGCACTCGAAGCGAAGATGACTTTCTTGACGCCCGCTTTCACGGAATTCTCCAGCACGTTCAGCAGGCCGAGCACGTTGACTTGCGCGTCGTACTGCGGATCGCGCGCTGAAATGGCTACGCTGTGCTGCGCGGCATGATGCGAAACGACGTCGGGCTTGAATTCCGAGAAGATCCGCTTGACGCCTTCATCGCGGATGTCCATATGTACGAAGGCAGCGCGCTGCGGAACGTTTTGGCGACGGCCGCCGCCATGTTCCCATAACGAATCGAGCACCAGCACGTCGTGACTGTCGGCGAGAAGCCGGTCGACGATATGCGATCCGATGAATCCGGCCCCGCCCGTAACAATAACGCGCACTCTAGCTGTCCATCTCCTTGCCGACGCGATCGAGCGTCGCAGTAGTGTCGTATGGGACCTGCATCGCTCGTTCCGTTTGCAGTTGCATTCGCGTGCGGAACGCTCCTTGCAGAGACGCAAGAACTCGGCGTACGTTCGCTGGCTCTTCTGGTATTCTGTGGCGCAATGATGCATCTCGCCTTTGGTGGAGCGAGGTGGGCGCTTCTCGCGAGCGCCATCGTGGCCCTGGCCATTGGAACGGGAAACGCCTGCTTGCATCAGCAGCCTGCAGGCGGTCTTAAGGAAACGCACACACGATTGTGGCAATGCCGCGCGTTACAGAGCTGGCTCGCAACCGGCGGGCCGCATATTGCGTGCGCGCTAAAAGAGGGCGTCACACTCGACGTTCCTCTTACCACGGATTCAGAAATTCCGAGTCCGGGCGAATTGCTGGTCGTGCGCGGCCGTTTGGAGCCGTTCGATGGTGCGCGCAATCCCGGTGAACCCGACGCCGCGGCCGTGGAGCGCGAACGCGGCCTCGACGCGCGCCTCGACGGCGCGACGATCGTACGCAGAACCCACTCTTCAACGTTTAACCTGCGCGTGGAAATCGCGCGCGCGCAACGCTGGAGCACCGATACGCTGCGAACTCAGCTGGCCGAACCGTATGCAACGATTCTTGCGGGAGAGCTTTTGGGGCAACGCGACGCGCTGCCGTTGGATCTTCGCGAGGAGTTTCAGACGAGCGGCACCGTTCACATTTTGGTCACCGCGGGGTTGCACATCGGCCTCGTTGCCGCACTTTCAGCATGGCTCCTCGGAGCGCTCGGTTTGCCGCGCGCGTGGCTGTGCGCGGCGGTCGGCACAGTCGTGTGGGGATACGCGATGCTGAGCGGCGCACACCTCCCCGCCTTGCGCGCCGCAACGATGCTCGGCTTCGGACTCTTGGCGCGCGCATACGGGGCGGCCGCGCTTACATGGAATGCGTATGCCGCTGCCGCACTCGCAATTTTGTTTTTCGATCCAGCGGCGGTGTCGAGCGTTTCGTTTGCGCTCTCGTTCTCGTGCGTGGGAGCCATTCTGCTGTTCGCGCCCACTATCGATGCGGCAGTCGAACGCCGTGCGGCATTACCGGAGCGCCTGCGGGAGGTGCTGACGTTGAGCGTGGCCACGCAGTTGGGCGTTTGGCCCTTGACGGCGGCGACGTTCTTGCAATTCACGCCGTATAGCGTTGTGGCAAACGTGCTGGTGGTGCCGTTCGTGCCGCTCACGATGCTGTTGGGCATTGCGCAGCTCTGCCTCGCACCGTTCGCGACGCTGGCCGGATTGGCGGCGAATCTCAATTCGTGGTTGCTGTCGTGGATCGTCGCCGTCGTGCGCACGAGCGCGTCGCTTCCTTTGGCGCACGTCGTGATGACGCCGGCCCCTCCGTGGTGCATCGCGCTGTACGACGCCGTCTGCTTGGCGGTGGCGGTGCTTGCGTCGCGCGGCGCGCGCACGCTGGCCGCAGCCGCGGCGATCGTCGGCATCGGTTACGTTCTCGCGCCGCCACGCGAGCCACGCGCCCCTTTGCGGATCACGGTGCTCGACGTCGGTCAGGCGGACGCCATCGTCGTGCAGACGCCCAGCGGCAGAACGCTGCTCGTCGACGCGGGCGGACGGTTGGAGCGCGGGCGCGCGGCGGGCGACTCGGCGGCGGAAGACGTCGGAACGCGGATCGTCGTGCCGTTCTTGATCCGCGCGGGCATCCATCATGTGGACGCTCTGTTGGTCTCGCATCCACACGGTGATCACGTTGGCGGCGGTGCGCCGGTGTTGCGTATGCTCGGCGCCGATGTCATCGCGGATTCGGGCCAACGCTACGGCGGGTTTGCCTATCACGACATGCTCGGCGTCGCGCAAGCGGACCGGACGCCCATCGTCTATCCGCGCGCCGGCACGGTGTGGCGCACCGGCGACGGCGTGACACTGCGCTTCTTCTCGCCGGAATTGCCGCTCATCGCCGGAACGCGCAACGACATCAACAACAATTCGCTCGTCTTCATGCTCGAGTACAAGCATTTCCGCATGCTGTTTACCGGCGACGCCGGCGCCGAGGCGGAGCAGCGCATTTTAGCGGAAGGCGTCGATCTCCACGCCGACGTGCTCAAAGTGGGGCATCACGGCTCCGCCTACGGCTCGACGCCCGCGTTCATTGCGGCGGTACGTCCGCGCTATGCCATCATCTCGGTCGGCCGCCACAATCTCTTCGGCCATCCCGCACCGCTGACGATCGCGACCTTGCAACGGTACGGCGCGCATATCTACCGCACCGATAAAGACGGCGCGATCGTCGTCGAGACCGATGGAACCGCGGTTACGATGAGCACGACCGCGCGCTAGGCTGGGATAATCGTGGTTACGATCGCAGCAGCGCGTTGGTTCGCGCGTAATCGATGCTTTGGGGAGAAAAAAGCACGCCGCAATCGCCTTCTCGCAAAAACCGCTCGGCAGCGTCGCGCGCCGTCCCCAGCGCGAGCTTGGCAAGCGCCGATCCGGCGCTGATCCGGCGAACGCCGAGCGCGTAAAGTTCCGGCGCAGAGGGCAATCCCGCGACGGCCAGCACGTTGAGCGGAAGCTCGATGGAGGCGGCGATGGCCCGAATATCGTCGCGCTGCTTGAGGTCGGGAACGAAGATTCCGTCTGCTCCGGCTGCCGCGTAGCGTTTCGCCCGCGCGATCGTTTCGCGCACCGCCTCGCTTTCCGGCACCAGCTCCCGCAAGAACACGTCGGCACGCGCATTGATGAAAACGTCTCCGCCGGATGCACGCACGCGCGCTTTGACCGCCGCGATTTTTGCCGCCAAATTTTCGGGCGTGCCGTCGCCGTCTTCCAAGTTGATGCCGGCGACACCGAAACCGTGGAGCTGCGCGACGAGATCCGCAACTTTGTCGGCGGAATCGGAATAGCCGTTCTCGATGTCGGCGCTCACCGGCTTATCGCCGACCACGGCGCAGATCGCACCGACCGCGGATAGCAAGCTGGCACGTGGGAGAGCATTGCCGTCGGCGTAGCCGCGCGACCAAGCGAGTCCTGCGCTGGTCGTCGCGATCGCTTGCGATCCGGATGCAGCAAACAGCGCGGCCGAAACGGCATCCCATGCATTGGCGAGCAGCAGGATGCGATCGCCTCGATGGAGCGCGCGAAACGTTTCATATGCATTCATGCGGTGACTTCAGTCCTCATTTTTGGTGCAAGGGGGGAAGGCGCTACAGGTTGCCGGTATCTCCATCCGCATGGTGCGCGGTTTCCTTCACGTGACGGTCGTTACTCTGTTACTCGTGGCTTGTTCGGGAGGTGGGTCCGGAGCTGGCTCGGCGCTCGTACCGAGCTCCGGCAGAACGCCGACGCCCATCCCGAGTCCTCAATCGAAGATTCAGCACCTCGTGATCCTGGTTCAAGAGAACCGCAGCTTCGATAACTTCTTCGCGACCTATCCCGGTGCCAACGGTACGACGACCGGGAAAACGCACGACGGCCAAACCGTGCAACTCCAGGAAGTTGGTCTCATTGCCGAGGACATCGATCATCGCTGGCAAGCCTTCGTCACCGAATACGACAACGGCAAGATGGACGGCTTCGACTTGATTCACTTTGGCGCGCTGGGACAGTTGAGGCCGGCCGGCCTTTACGCCTATCAATACGTGAACCCGTCGGACATTGCTCCATATTGGTCGATCGCCAAGCAGTACGTCCTGGCCGATCACATGTTTGAAACCGAAAGCAGCGGCAGCTTCATCGGGCATCAAGATATCATTGCCGGCGGAACGAAGATCGATCGCTATGAAGGGGTGGTTAACTATCCAACCAAGACGCCCTGGGGCTGCGACGCGCCGCATCCGTCAAAAACGTCGCTGCTGACCGTCCGGCGACGTCTCCTGATT
>JAFAIW010000030.1 GCA_019236495.1 Vulcanimicrobiota bacterium
GCGCCGAGCGGCGCGGCGCCCATGGAGTGGCTCACCAAATACGTAGAATGCGCGAGGGAGGGAAAGCGATCGCGATGCCGCGCTTGCGTCGCCGGTGCGTCGATCATGCGTACGTTCCTTTGCCGAGGTGCGTTCGAACGTCCCAGAGTTCGGGAAAAATTTTCTTGTCGAGCGTGGTTGCAAGATATCCGACCCCGGGCGAACCGCCCGTCCCCATCTTTGCTCCGATCATGCGCTCGACCATGCGAATGTGCCGGCCGCGCCATAACAGGAGGCGCTCGTCGAACTCGATGAGATCTTCGCACAGCATGTACAGGTCGTATCGGTCGTCCGCATTTTCGTAAATCGATTGCAGAGCGGCCACGCGCTCTTCCGGGGTCGTAGCGGCATACCCGCGCTTGCCGAGCAGTGCGAAGAACGCCCCCGACAGCGTCTGCCCTTGCAGGCGCCGTTCGAGCCGCTCGCGCTCCGCGGGCGTCAGTTCCAAATGTTGCAGCATCGCGGTTTTTTGCAGTCCGGACACGAACTCGACTTCACGAAATTGCACCGATTGAAAGCCGCTGGCCGGATTCAAATTATCGCGGAACGCGTTGAACTCTTGCGGCGTCATCGTTTCTAAGACGTCGACTTGTTCGAGCAAGATGCGTTGAATGGTGTGAATGCGTCGAAAGTGCTTGGCTACCGGCATCAAACGATCGGCATCCAGATCCGCAATCACGGCCTCGAGCTCGTGGAGCAATTGCTTGAACCAGAGCTCGTAAACTTGGTGGATCACGATGAACAGCATTTCGTCGTGATGCGCGGGCGAGCTCAGCGGATGCTGGAGCGCGAGGAGCTCGGGGACGCGCAAGTAGGAACCGTAGGTGAGCTTCACGCGCGCTCCGCGGCGCCGGTGCGTTCCATCTCGGCGCGCAGGCTGCCGCGCATCATGTGCCACACGAGCTGAAAATCGCCGCGCAAGGAAGCGAGCGGGGCGCGAAACGTTTCCGGGCGATTCCGCTCGATGAGTGCGTGCGAGAGCCACGCCGGACCGTATCCCGCCACCAAACCGAGGGGGACGAGCCATGGCTTGCGCAGCGCGATCCCTGCCAGAACGAGCGCGCTCCCCGCAAGCGTTCCGCCCGCGTGAAACGCGCGCGTGAGCGGCCGGCTATGCGCACGGAGATAGCGAGGCCAAAACTCCTGAAATTCCATCGGTCCTCCTTCCCAACGAGGATTTCACGCATGGCGCGCCTATTTCCGTTCGCATGAGAACGATGCCCATCGCGAGCGTGCTGCTCGCGGCGTCGCTTGCGGCGTGTAGCGAAAAAGCCCAGGCTCCGTCTTCGGTTGCGCCCACCCATGCGCCGTCCCTCGCCAATACGACCGGCATTCCGCTCTACGCCGGAAGCCGCGTCGTCGATACGCGAGATTTCACACAAGTGGTCAATCGAACGAACGCAGCCGCCGCTTCGAACGGCGACGTGCTGATGACCGCCAATGGAACGTACAAAGGTACGGAGCTGGTCGCCGCCTCCGGCGCGTCGTTTTCGGAGCTGCAAGGCTGGGTCGACCAAGTCGGCGCGAAACCTCCGGCAGGGTACGCTCGCGTTCAAAGCAGCGATCTGCAAGATGCCAGCGACGACGCATCGCGGTACGGCATCGCGTTCACCGTGTTGAAGAAGGAAGAGAATGGAAAGCCGACGGGCATCATCGTGATGGTGATGGACCCAACGCGCGTCACCCGTCGTCTCGGCCCCGCCCTTTCCTTGATTTCGAAATATCAATCGATGCCGTCCGCGTTACGGTCGGTGATCGACGAAAAAGTAAAACAACAAACCGGGTTCACCGTCACCGAGGCAACGCAGCCGGACAGCCCGCTCGGTGTTGCGCTCGGCGCGCTGGATGAGTTCTCGCATAGCGATCAGCGCGCCATCGTGGTGGTGAATGCGCGCAAAGAGTAGCATCGTCGCATTTTTCGCGGCGTTTCTCGCCGCGAGCGCGCCCGGTTTTGCGCAAACCGCGCCCACTCCCGCACCTTCGCCGCAAGCGGCGGCGACCGTCCCGCCTCAACGTTCCTACATTGGATTGCAAGCACTTGCGCTGACCGG
>JAFAIW010000088.1 GCA_019236495.1 Vulcanimicrobiota bacterium
GAACCTGGGATGCGGCGCTCATCGTCATGGGTGGAATTATCGGGGCTGGCATCTTCGTCAATCCGGCGGTCGTTGCGCAGCGCGCGCAAACCACGCCGCTCATACTTTCGGCGTGGATCATCGGCGGCGCGATCGCCATGCTGGGAGGCTTCGTTTTCGCAGAGCTCGCAGCGCGGAGGCCGGAGGTCGGAGGGCTCTACGCTTACATGCGCGACGCGTTTCATCCGTCGGTGGCGTTCATGTACGGCTGGACGGCACTTCTCATCTCGCAGAGCGGCGGGATGGCAATTGCATCGATCGCATTCGTCTTGTATTTCGATCCGCTCGCCTTTTTGCACTTGGCCCCATGGATTTCGCACTCGCTCTCGGCCGTGGGCATCTTGGCGTTGTTCAGTGTCATCAATTGCTTCGGCGTCCGCGGCGGCGGCACGACACAAAATGCGTTGATGGTGGCGAAAATCGTCGTCTTTGCGGCGCTGATTGGTGCCGGCTTCTTTATCGCGCCGCCGGCAGTCAATGCGGCCGAGCCCGCGCTTGCCGCGACCGGTTTCGGCCTCATCGCGCTGCTGGCGACCGCCATGATTCCCGTGCTGTATGCGTACGACGGCTGGCAAACGGCGAACGTGATGAGCGGTGAACTGAAAGATCCGGCACGCACGCTGTCGCGCGGTTTGGTGGTGGGCGTCCTCGCCGTGATCGCACTCTATATGATCGTCGTCATCATCGGCCTGCGCGTTCTCGGCCCGATCGGCTTGGCCGCGTCGGACGCGCCCTTGACCGAAATCATGCATCGCGCCGGGCACGTTTGGGAGGTCATTATCAAAGTCGGGGTCGGCCTCTCGACGCTGGGGTTCTTGAGCAATCAAGTCCTCGTTTCGCCGCGAATCTATTACGCGATGGCCGACGACGGCGTGTTCTTTCGCACGCTCGCATGGCTTCACCCGAAATCGCTCGCGCCGGTTCCCGCCATCGTGCTGCAGGGCCTGGCCGCAATCGTCATCACGCTCATAGGGACGATAAACCGGGCGCTTCTCAGCGGATATGAATCGATTCTCAATGCGGTGACGTGCATCGACTTCGTTTTCTTCGTGCTCGCCGCGGTAGCGGTCTTCGTGCTCCGTGGGCAGGATCGCGGCAAGCCCGAGCCGGCCGTGCGCGTGCCGTTGCATCCGTGGTCGACGGCGCTCTTCGGAGTGACCTGCGCGATCGTCGTCGCCTATGCCGTCTACGAATATCCCCGCGACACCGTCCTGAACTTCGCGGTCCTCATCAGCGGCTTTCTCGCCTACGTCATCTGGCGGCGGTTTCGGGCGACACGAACGCCATAACGGCGTCGAGGGCCGCGCTCGCACTCGACCGCGCCCAAGCGCGTGTTTCATTCGGCCGAGCGCGCATTGCAAGGCAAGCTTCGCGCGCGCCGTCGAGCGTTGCGACGAGGTCGGCCCGTCGCATCCGCCGGGCCGCGGCGCGCATCGTGCCGAGGAGCGCCTCGCGGCTGAACGCGACTTGCGTAGGGGTTACACCCGCCATGATCCCGCCCATGAGGCGCGCGTACCGCTCGTCGGTGCGCGCTTGCGAACCGAAGATGCGCAGCAGCTCCATCCACAATCCGCCCATCGTCCGATTCGAAATAACCCTCCCGGCTGCACGCGCCACTCCGAGGTCGCGCTCGAACTCCCGACGGATGCTCCGGCTGTAGCCGCATGCCGCATCGTGCCATCCGCCGCGTGCGAGCTCCTCGGCCGCAAAACGCGCGCTCAGCAGCGCGTACTGAATACCCTCGCCGGTGAGCGGATGAATGAAGCCGGCCGCATCTCCGAGCAAAAGCACGCGCCCATCCGCGACCGGGAGGCGAGCGTCGTACGTGGCCAGCGGCCACGCTTCGAATTCCGAGCACGCTTGCGCATCTTTTAGTCGAGTGGAGACCGCCGAATTCTCGCGCATCATCGATTCAAGCAGAGAGCGTAAATGCGGCTTCTCCTGCGGCAGCGTCTTGTGCGCGATCCCAAGACCGACATTCGCTCGATGCGATCCACACGGAAAGACCCAAAGATACCCCGGAAAGGCCTTCGCCGAAAAATGCAAGTCGCAGACGTCTTGAGGGCCTTCAACCCCTGCGAAGTACGCGCGCACCGCAATGATCCGATTTTCTTCCGCTACGCCCGCACCGCGCAATTGCCGGGCAACGAGCGAAGCACTGCCGTCCGCCCCGAACAAGCACCGCCCTCGAATGCGCCGCTCGCCGCCGGACGTGCGCACGTCGATCTCGACTCCATTCTCGACGGCGCCGTAGCGTAAAAACGTAACCCCTTCGTGGAGATCCGCACCCGCCGCAACGGCGGCCTTGCAGAGCCACGCATCCAGCTCGAGGCGCGGGATAACGGATCCGCCGCCGGCGGGCATCGGGCTCGTCACGATGTGATCGCCTTCGACGAACAACGCGCCGAACGCAATGTGATGGCGGTTCCGAAACGCCGGCAGCTCGCCGATTCCGAGCTCCTCGATTTCCGTCAGCGCGTCCGGGGCGCAAAAATCCCCGCAGGGTTTGTCGCGCGGAAAAACGTTCTTATCGAGCATCAGCACGCGCGCACCGGCACGCGCTAAACGCGTCGCTACGGCTGCTCCCGCCGGGCCCGCACCGATGACGATCGCGTCCGTATCGAAGCTCGTCATTCCGCGCCGGGCCTATCGATCGCGGTAGTGCGAGACCTCTTCCATCGTCGGGTCGAGTTGAAGATCTTCGTTCGCGTAGCTGCGGTCCTCATGTCCGTCGGCCGTCATGATGCGCACGACAACTTCATGCGGTCGCACTTTTTTCACGATGCCTTCTTCATTCGTACCGTCGATGTACACTTTATCGCCGGGCTTGAGCATGGCTGCCTCCACCTATGGCTCGAAGCGTGCCCCTAGCGTACACCCCAAGGAGCCCCTCGCCAAGGGCCGCCCCTCCGGAAGGCGTTTTTGAAGGCTAGAAGTCGCTGACCCGGGTGGAGCTGAGCTGCGCGCTGATCTCGGAAATGACTTCCGTCAGCCGCCGGATGCGACTTTGATTGTCCGTCATGCGTTCTTCGATGTCGCGCGGCGTCGCGGCGATCACCTCCGCCGAATGCGAAAGTTGCCGCAGCACGCCGTTTTGATCGAGAAGCGCCTGCAACTCGGCGGCGAGCGCCGCGAGATATGCATGCCCCATCTGACCGTGCTCGCTCATGGCCTCCTCTTTCGAACGTTCGGATGGTTTGCCCTAGCTCCGGCCGGAAGAACTCGTTTGCAACGGCGCGAATGTGCTCGCGGACGGCATCATGGCGCGTATCTTTCGCATCGTTCTTCTTCTCGTCATCGCGCTAGCGCTCGGAGCGTTGCTCTATCCCATTCTTCACCCGCAAACGACGGTAGCGCCGCGTCCGGCCGTCTCGCCCGAAGCGTCTGAAGTCTCGAGCGCCGCCCCCGCCCCGACGACCGCGCCCTCATCGCCAAACCCCTCGCCATCCGCCGTTCCGGCGGTGCATTCCGCCATGCTCCCAAAGCTTCCGTCTCACCATTCGGGAGAGGCTCGCCTGGCGATCATCATCGACGACTGCGGACAGTGGCCCGACACCGAACGCGCGCTCATCGCACTCCCTATTCCAATCACGCTCTCGGTCATGCCGCACGTTCGCTATACCAAAGAGATTTCACAAGAAGCCGCCTCTGCGGGCAAGGGCGTCATGATGCATTTGCCGATGGAGCCGCTATCGGGGGCGAACCCGGGCACCGGAAAAGTCACCACGGCGATGTCGGACGACGCCATCCAAGCGCAAGTCGCGGACGACGTTGCACAAGTTCCGCTCGCACGAGGCGTCAACAATCATGAGGGGAGCAAAGCCACGGGCGATCCGCGCGTGATGCGCGCAGTCTCCGCCGTTTTGCAAAAAGATGGACTCTTCTTCGTCGACTCTCGCACCGCACCGGATTCCGTCGCGGCGCAAGTGACCCAAGACGCGGGGATCCCAACCGCCTCGCGCGACGTCTTTCTCGACGACAAAGACGACGTGGTCGCCATCGAAACGCAACTCCGGGAGGCGGCGACGATTGCCAAAGAAACCGGCCAAGCAATCGCCATCGGACATCCTCGCGCCGCAACCCTTGCGGCGCTGCAAACGATGGTGCCCGAGCTTCAAAACGATGGCGTCGACTTTACGCTGGTACAGGACCTGGTGAAGCCGTAAGCTCCCGAGCCGCCTCGAGCGTTTCTTCCAACATGTTTGCTTGAAAGGCGATCATGTCGTCGACCTGGGCGAAAATCGAATGCGTGCGAAGCGGACCGACGGTATAGGTTCCGCCGACCCGCGTGAGGATTCGCAGGCGGGTCATCGTCGAGAGTGCGGACTTCACCACGCGGTCGGGATGCGCGCAAAGCTCCGGATCCACGAACAGCCCCGGGGGCAATTCCTGGAGCTGCGTTTCGATGGCGGCCGTAAGTTCCGCTTCCGTGAAGGGTTCCCGGCGGTCGCGAAGCCACCGTCCGAGGAGTTGGCTAACCGTCATGGGACGCGCCACCTTGACCTCCGCCACGACGCGTTCCTTGTCGCGAATCTTGACGATCCGGTGCAACTGCGACATGCGCTTGGCGTTGAACGGATCGTAGCTGATGGCCGCGACGTACACGTCCGCATGGACGGACGCTCGCGGATAGCTGCCGCGAAACGGCAGCATCTTGCCGTCGCGCGAGTAGTTCCC
>JAFAIW010000144.1 GCA_019236495.1 Vulcanimicrobiota bacterium
TGCCGGGTATCGTGCGAGCGCTCGATCGGAATAACGGCGGGCGGCTCGCCAAATGCGGCGCGGCTCTGCGACGTGCCTCCCACGACGAGCAGTCGCCATCCGCGAAGCTCCCGCATCGCCTCGCGCAGCGTCGCACCTCCTTTGACCGCAGAACGGTCGAAAAACGCCAGGACGCGCTCGTTCGCGGCGATCCCGAGCGCACCGCGAGCGGAGGCGCGCTCCGCATCGGTGGGAAGGGAAAAGCGGTCGGTATCGACTCCGTTTTCGATGACGTGTAATTTGAGCGGCGGAACGTGCCACTCCAGGAGCTCGCGCGCCACGGGTTCTGCCACCGCGATCATCGCTTCGACGCGAGCGCCGACGATTCGATGTTTCACGAACGACTTCAACGGAGCCAATCTGTCTCGATGCTTGGCGGCGATCGTCGCCGAATGGACGTGCCAGAAAATTCGCGCACCGGTCGTCGCGTGTGCCAGCGCGACTGGAACGTCGTAACGCGAGAAATGCGCGTGCACGATATCGGCGGACAATTCCCTCGTCGCGATAGCGGCCTCCCACGGTGTGCGGATCAGACGCAGTTCGACGCCGGCTTCTGCGAGAGACGCAGGCCACGAGGCATTCTCGATGGTGGGTGCCACGACGGCCACCCTGTCTCCCTGCGCTGCGGCAGCTCGCGCCAGCCGTTCGAGCGCCGGAATGAAGCTTCCGCGCGCGGGATTACCATAGCTCGCGACGTGCACGATCGTGCGGTTCATCGGACCGTTCCATCCAGAACGCCGGCAAAGCGGCCTGCCATCGATCGCGCGCCGAAGGATTCGAGCTGCTGCATTGAAAGGCGGCGAACGTTTCCGGCGCGATGTTCCTCGACCGCTTGCAACACTTCGCGCTTCAGCGCGTCGTGCGAGGTGCACCGTACTCCGGCACCGCTCGCCGCGAGCACGCCGTCGACGGCGCTGTCCGCGGGACCGCCGATTGCCAGCACCGGGCGGCGCGCGCCGAAATATTCGAACAACTTGCCCGTGACCACGCTTTCGGCGCCGAGACCGTCCCAAAGCAGAACCACGAGTCGGTCGGCGCGCCGTTCCGCCTGCAATACCGTTTGCCGGTCGACGAAACCAAACACGCGCACGATCTGCTCGAGCCGGTACGTTGCGACGGC
The DNA here is from genome assembly GCA_019236495.1 of Vulcanimicrobiota bacterium. GTDB lineage: Bacteria > Vulcanimicrobiota > Vulcanimicrobiia > Vulcanimicrobiales > Vulcanimicrobiaceae > JAFAIW01. Next base: position 1,160 of record JAFAIW010000144.1, read on the forward strand.
TTGGTGCAACCAACGCTCCTCGGGCGAATAAATGTCCACGGCGATGTCGCCGGTTGCGAGCTTTCCCTCGTCCAGAAGGGCGCGGATGGCCGCAAAGAGCGGACGCGGGTCGCGCCGCCCTCCGAAGAGTTGTCCAGCATAAAGAAACGTGCAACGCGATTCGGTCGCAAATGGAATGCCGTCCCACTCGGCTTCGTCGAATGCGTTCGAAATCGTCGTGACGCTCGATGTCTGAAAACGGCGCGCGAGATAACGCGCGATCGGTTCCGAGACCGTGGTCAGGGCGCTCGCTCGCGTCAAGCTCAGCCGTTCCAACGTTTCATCCGCCGCGCGGCGGATCGGCCACGTTCCGAATTGATCCGAGCCGGTCCAAAGATCGCGCACGTCGGCCACCCAGGGAACGCCGTGCTTCCCCGCAGCGACCATCAAATTGCTCGTTACCGGAGGAGCCGAAGAGAGGATCGCATCGAATCGTTCTGCCCGAACGGCGCGGCCGAGCGCGGAAATGCCCGGCAGGAGCCAACCGACTTGCGGATCGGGATAGCTGGTGGCGCGATAGCCAAACTCGACGATTCTTTGACGCCACGACGGCCGTGCTTCATGTTCCGCCGGAACAACGCCGAGCGCGGCGTGCGCGCCGTTGTGCGAGATGCCCAGAAAGCGTTTCACGCCGGCTTGCACGTCAACGTTAGGAGTTTGGATCGTCCGGTACGCGGCGCCGCGTTCCGCTGGTACCCCGGACGCCGTAAAAAGCGTGACATCCCAGCCGAACTCCGGAAGGTAGCGCAAGAGATGGCGCGTGCGCAGCGTTGCGACCCCGGAGCGCGGAGGGGCCCAATACGCCACCAGCAAGACGCGTTTCATTTCAGTGCGGACGCAATACGATGACGCCGTGTTGCGGCTCGAGTTCGGACGGAATACCGGCGGAAAAGCGGGCCTGCCCGCCGTCGAAACTGTTGTTTGCATCGAGCGTCAGCACTTTTGAATAGGCGTGCACCCACGACGGCATTTCGACGGTCGCGCTCGCCGACGGATTGACGACGGCCGCGCAGGCGCCGAGCAACGCGCCGTCCTTATAGCAAGCGCCGAACTGGCGCGCGTACGCACCCGAGGCGGTTTTCAACTCGTCGACGTTGGCGTTCGCGGTTTGTTTTGGATCCGCCGGAACGAGCGCTTCTTCAGGAAAAACCTTGACGTTTCCAGGCGACGGCAGGTTTTCGAACGCCATCGAATGCGCGGCGTCGAACGTCAACCACCAGGAAGGCAAGAAATACGTGCGTGCCGCAACGCTGCTGGCGGCGCTGGTATTGTCCAGGCAAACCGCATCTTTGCCGCGTGACGTCGCATACAGCAGCGTATTTTCATCGAATCGCCACTCGTCGCCGGTGCGCGCTCCGCGTACGTTGAAAAAACAGCCTTCATGGACGCCGCCGGCGGCGTAGTTCAAGAAAACCGTTCCACCCGAAACGTCGTGCAGGTGGGCGTCTTGATTTCCCAAGCCATTGAAAAACACCGGCAAAGCGGAGCGCTGCAAGAGTTCGCCGACGGCTCGATCGTATGCCGCGTCGTCGCTGGCTTCGACCCCGCGAGCATTCGCTCCGTAGAAAACGTTGAGCGTATCCCAGCTCACGTCGTCGACGAAGACGTGCGTAAAAACGCCGGGAAAGCGCTGGGTAAAGCTACGCGTCAAAGCCGCAAAGGCCGAAACGGTTGCGGGAGCGGCGGGATTCAAGAGATTTTGCACGCCCCAACCGCCGAACTGGCGGCCGACGCGCTCGCCGGTCTCGGTATGGAACCAGCCGTTTTCGGGCACATCCGAAAACGGTTCGTTGCGTGCCACGATGACGCGAAACGGATCGGTATAGACGACCGCGTACTTTCCGCCCGCCGACCGAAAACGCGTGGCGAGCGTCGGATTGGTTTCGATGTAGTCGACGTGCGCCGCCAGCCAGCTTGCACCAAGCGTTGGATCTTCTCCGGACTGACCCCAATACGCCCACGTCAAGACATGGCGTCGCGCGATCGCCGGCGGCGCCGTTTCGGTGGCGAAGCGCGTATCGTATCGGGAACCGGCGGTCGCTGCAGAGGAGTGATTGCTGCATGCCATCGTGCAAATCGCCGCCAAGCCGGCGCTTGCGGCGAGCAAAACGAGCGGCCGCGGTACTCCTTTCACGCCGACGTCCGGCTTCGCGATTCTGCGGCGGACGCAAACGAACGATAAAACGTCGCGGCCGTCGTTTGCACGTCGAATTCGCGCTGAACTTTCCGACGCGCCGCGTCGCCCAAGGCCTCGCGCACCGCCGGATAGCGCCACATCGCGAGCAACGCTCCCGCCAAAGCGGCCGAATCACCCGGCGCAACCAAGACGCCGCATCGCTGATCGATCAGCTCGCTCACGCTGCCCGAGCGGGTGGCAATGCACGGAATGCGTGCTGCCATGGCCTCCATCAGCGACACCGGAATGCCCTCGCACAGCCGGTCGCCTTCATCGATGCTGGGCAGGATCGCGACGTCGTAGCGGCCGGCGGCGAGCCGCTCTCGCACTTCCGCGTGCGAAAGATGACCGGAAAAATGCACCGCATCGTTCAGGCCGAGACGGTTGCGAAGCCGCACCAGCCGTTCGCGAAGAGGTCCCTCGCCGATGAGCGTGCACTGCGCCGCAAGACCTTTCGAGCGCGCGAGGGCAAGGGCTTCGAAGAGATAGGGGTGTCCTTTGACGTGCGTCAACGATCCGATGCACACGATGCGGAGATCGGCAGCGCCGGTTTTCGCTGCGGCATATTTCGGTACGTCTACTCCGAGGTGGATCGTAGAAGTCCGCGATGCGTACCCGAGGCCCAGCGCGTGCAGCAATTGCGCGCGTGCACGGTTCGAGATCGTTCGGAGCGAATGCGCGGTTTCGAAAAACGTCCGTTCGCGGCAAATCGCCGCGACGTTTGGCGAAGCGACGTCCCACCGATGTCCGGTGGCACTCCACGGAATTCCGCACAGTTCGGAGACGACGTACGCCACCGTGGCGGGCGTCGAAAGCCAATATGCGTGTACATGATCAATGTGCAATTCGCGGCAGAGCCGCGCGGTTGCGAGCGCCTTTGGGAAGACGAGCAGATTCCGGACGCGCGCGTAGGTAGACCCGTTCGAGGCGAGTACCCGTCGCAGCACGTCAACGCTGGCGCGCGGCGCGCGCACGAACTCCCGCACCGCCGATACGGCGGTTGCCGGTGCGAACGCGCCGAGCCTCACGATCCGGGCGTGCAGCCCCGGGTGCCCGTGGCGATGCGCGCGCGGCGTCGCCGGAATCACCGTGATGTTTGCGCGCTGCGCGAGCGCGTCGATTTCCGGAGCGAGGAATGCTTCCTTTCCGTCAAACGGAAATTTCGCAGTGATGAAAGCGAGATTCACGCCGCGCTTGCTCGATCGACGAGGCGCCGGTACAGATCGCGATGTCGCGCAGCGGTGAGTTGAATATCGTATCTTTCGCGCACTTCTTGTGCGGCGGCGCGCGCGCGCATTCCGAGAAATTCCCTGGCGTTAGCAAGCTGTGCCAGCAAGCTTGCAACGTGCAGCGGGTCGTAGTCCGCGGCGATCGTTCCGAGCCTGCCGCCGTCCAGAAATTCGGTCGCGCCGAGCCACGGCGCGCTCAAGACCGGAATTCCCGCGGCCATCGCCTCGATGAGCGCGAGCGGCATGCCTTCGGAACGGGAAGGGGCAAATACCAAGTCGGCGGCGGGAAGAATCTCTTTCACGTCGGACCGATGTCCGAGCATCGAAACACATTCGTCGAGCCCCAGTTCCTCGATCGTTCGCGCAAGCCGAGCTCGATCGGGCCCGTTTCCAATGATGTAGAGCGCGAGCTTCCGTCGCAGTGAAAACGGCAATTCGTACATGGCACGCAACGCGAGCTGCTGGTTCTTGATCTCCTGAAGCCGTCCGATCACGAAGATTGCAAAGGTGTCGTCGTTCAGACGGAGCCGCGAACGCGCGACGGCGCGTTGCGCAGGCGTGGCAACGTCGCCGAGCGGAACGCCGTTGGCGATGACCACGATCTTCTCTTCCGGGATGCGTTCAAAATGAGCCAAGAAACGCCGTTGGTGCTCCAGAAACGTAACGATGGCCGAGGTTCGTGCATTGAGCGCGCGGTCGGCAAGGACTTCGGCAACCAAACGGTGATCGTCGCACGGGTTGTGCGCGGTGTGAACGACCACGGGAACGCCGGCGGCGATTGCGGCCAAGCGCCCCCAGTACTTGCCGTTATGCATGTGCGTGTGCACGACGTCGGGCCGCAGGGCTCTCATGGCGGATACCATCCTTGGAAAGAATCCCGGATCGTAACGGCCCTTGCGGTCGATGCGCATCAGCGGTACGGCGGTCAGCGCCCGGCTGTCGGCCGGCAAGGCCGTGGGATAAATCGTCATCACCGCCGGTTGAACGACGCCGTCATCCAGCAACGGAAGCAACGCTGCGACGAAATTCTCCGCACCGCCGCCTGTGAGCGTCGGGATAACGTGCAAAACCCCGATCCGTCGATCCAATTGAAAAAGACCCCTCGTTCGTCGAGGAGTCTTTTTCCCGAATCGGTCGCGGCCACCGCCGGCTTTGCCCGAAAATCTGCGCTGGTTGGGACCTTTTCCGGTTCTACTGGAACAAAACGACCGCTTGCTCGGGACTGAGGGAACTCGGAATCGAGGTCGTGAGCGTTGCGGTTCCACCCGAGAAGCTATTGTTGGTATCGAGCACGAGCGCGTGCTTGTACTGCGAGGCGATCGACGGAAGGGAGAGCGTGCCGGAGGACTGAGGGTTCACGATTGCCGCGCAGGTCCCCAAACTCTTTCCGGATTGATAGCAAGCGCCGAATTGACGGTAGTACGTCCCGTTGCTGCTTTTGAGCGTGCTGACGTTCGATGTCGCCGTTTGCAGCGGATCGGTCGGCACGATCGAGTACTCGGGAAAGACGTAGACGTTCCCGGTGTTCGTGAACTCTGGAAAGATGACGGAATACGTCGAATTGTATGTCATCCACCACGACGCCAACGCGTAGATTCGCGGCGCGCGAGAATCGGTTCCCGAAGGGTTGCGCGCCATGCAAACGTGGTATTTGTTGGTGTTGAGCGTCGCGATGATCGTGTTCTCATCGAACGTCCAGTACTCGTCGTGTCGCGGCCCGGGTGAGTCGTACAAGCACCCTTCGTCGAATCCGCCCGCGGACACGGGGAGATACATCGTGTTGTTGGAGATGCTGTTCACCGTGCCTTCGTCGCTGTTGCCGAGGCCATTGAAGATCACCGGCACGGACGAAGCTGCGAAGAGCGAGGTCGTTCCGGCCTCGTAGACGGCGTCGGAGGTGACCTCAACACCGGGTCCGTTCGACGAACCGTACCAAACGTTCAGCAGATCCCAATTCGTATTGTCGACGAAGAGGTAGTCGAACGGGCCGGATGCTTCGATCGACTCGGTCAACGCAACCCACGCCGAAAGGGTGGTGGCTGCCGTGGGGTTCGCGAGATTCTGCACGAGGCTTCCGTCAAATAGCGTGTAGACTCGCGCGCCCGAGGAATTGTGGAACCACGATCCTTCGGGCATATTCCACATAGGCTCGTGATTGGCGACCACGATTTTGAACGGGTCGGTGTAATCCACCGCATATTGCCCGCCCGCTCCTTTGAATTCTTGCGCGTATCCCGCGTCGCCGTCCATGAAGTTGACGTGCGATGCCATCCACGATGCGGTTACGCCGGAATCCGTCGTCGAATTCCAGTACGCATAGATTTTTACGTGCGGCGGCACCGAAGGGCTCGGCGACGGGCTCGGCGACGAAGACGGATCGGCGATCGTCGATGCGAGAACGGCGGTGGTGCAACTGCCGTAGCCGGTGATGTTCACATTGACGCCCGTTGAGAGCGTGCCGCTTACCGAGGTGCTGGGACCATAGTAGATGTTTTCGCTGCCGCACTGCGATCCGTGGATGTTGAACGTGTTCGTACCCGTCGAACCGATGGTTCCGGAGAGCGTAATGTACGACGCGGGCGCCAACACGAATTCGGTCGCCTGCACGTTCGTCGAGCAGCTTCCGCTGCCGATCGCGAGGGCCTTCGTGTTCAGCGCGATACTTTGACCGTTCAAGATCTGCGTGGTGGAGCTCGTGTAGTCGACGTTCTCGTTGCCGCACGGACTGTTGTCCACGCGAAACGTGTCGGTGCCGGTGGACGCAATCGTCCCGAGAACGCTGAACGTTCCGGAGGTTTGTGCGGTCGAGCTGGTGTGGCGTAACGTTCCGGCGGCGCCCGCCGCGAGGTCCTGCGCGCCGGGTTGCGACGGTAGCGGCGGGGTCATCGGCGAGCTGCCGGGGTTGCCGCCGCAGCCGGCAAAGAGTGCGGTTGCCGCGAGCGCACAACAGCAAAGCATGCGAATATTCATAAGCAGATCGTGTCCTCTGCAAAGCGTCGCCCCCGCGATGACAATGCAGCGCGCAGGAGCCGATAAAATGAACGAACCGCCCCGCACATGGCGTTTCGCTCCTTGCCGACATTGGTACGGCTTTTTTTGTCGTTTTGCAACGAAAGAGGAGGAGCTCGCTTGACTCCTCCTCGTTGATCGTTAGGCCGAATTACGCCGAGGCTTTACCATCGGATAACGTGTTGTACGTCGAAACTTCCGTCGGGATTGAACGTTCCGTCGACGACGAGCGTCGTGCCCGCCGGCGGGGGTGCGAGCTTCACGAGATAGACGTCGCCGTGCGGATACCCCGTTTGCACCAGAGTTCCGCGATGCGGATCCGTTCGTAAGACCGTTCCGGTGAGACGTTCGACGTGACGAGCGTAGCCTGGATAGTCGTACGGTGTCGTGGAGAGCGTGAGTTCGCTTGCTTCGAAGAGGGCGCGATTCGGCGTAAAGCAACCGTATGCGCCGACGAAGACGCCGGGACGCAGGGACAATCCGTCTCCATTGAGCCTTACGCGCGATGTCGTCACGTATTCGTAGCCGCCCTGGCGCACTTCCGAAATGAGGATGCGGCCGGGCTGCACTTCGTGAATCGTCCCAAAGATGCTGGTATTGCACGAAACGGCTTGCGCGGCGGGCGTCCGCAGCATCGCAACGCTCAACGCAAGCGTGGAGATGAGTATCGTAAATTTCATGGGTGCGTTCATACCTCCGAAACGCGATGTTCCGTAGGTTTTGTTCCCAAAAACGCCATGACAAGACGGCGTAACGAGCGTACGTCGTCGCCGGTGAGCAGAACCGTGCGCGCGACCGGTATGCCGCTCGTGCGACAGAAAATCGCCAGCATGACTGCTTGCCCCAGCAAATAACCGGCGACCGTTCCGATCGCCGCACCGACGATCCCGACTCGTGGAACCAAAATGACGCTCACGACCGCGCAAACTGCCGCCGCCGCGCCCGCGACGCGCAGGGAAAGCAACGGGTTGCCGAGCCGAAGGGTAAAGAAACTGGAGACGATGCTCGCCGAGGAAAACGCCACGATCCCGACCAGCAGAATCCGGAACGCCGGTACCATGTCGAGATAGGCGGTTCCATAGAGCGCGCGTACGACGAACGGCGCGAGAACGAAAACGATCGCCGCGATGGCGGCTGCCAAAACGACGTTTCCGCGCATGGCCCTCGCGGTGAGCCGCGCGGCGCTCGGCGTATCGAGGGATCCGATGTGCGGTGCGGTCACGATTGATGCGACCTGAGTGAACACCTGAAGGCTTTCCGCCCCCGAAACCGCGATTGCATACAGGCCGAGCGCACGGGCGGAAGCAAAGACCGCCACGATGTAGACGTCGACGCGATAGTTCAGCAAACTCACCAGATTTACCAAGCCGATGTTCCACGCGTAGCGCGCGTACTCGCCCACCCGAACGCGTTCGTACGG
>JAFAIW010000090.1 GCA_019236495.1 Vulcanimicrobiota bacterium
CCGAACGGTTACAACGTCGTGCCTCGAAAAAAAGATTGGTAAGCTCGAACACGCTGCTCGAAAAGACTCTGGCGTGAACTCGTGTTTCAGCGCCACCACGGGGAGTGTTCTGCGGTCGACCAGGTCTCGGCGCCTCGCGCAGGGGGCCCCACGAAGTGGGGGGCGCGGAGGCTGGGCCGGAGCGCCTTTAAACTCTACGTCTCCAAGCCAACACTACCGTTAGAGCCTACTGACTTCTGAGCGCCTCTTGCCGGGCAGAGTTGTTGGCGCGGATCGTGCGCTTGTAGACGATCGTGACCGGCGTTTGTTTGTGCGCGTCGTCGATCGTTCCGGCGATTCGTAAGGTCGCATCGAGCGCGAGCAGAAGCGCGTTGTCGATTTCATAATAGGCGATGCCGTGCATCGTCATCCGTCCGTCGAGCGCGATCGCGGGACGATCGGGCAACGGTCCGCGCATCGTGCCGGTAGCATCGAACGTCACGCCGATGACGCGCTTGCCATCGACGATCCCGGTCGAACCGCGAGAGAGATAGCCGTGCAGCGTTCCGCCCGTCATCAGTGACGGGAAGTCGAAGGGCAACCTGCCGTTCAAGTGACTGATGTCGCTGAGCGTCGGGCCGTCGAGTTGCACCGAAAACGGTTGATTGAGCACCGTGAGGTAGTTCGGGTCCCGGTCGGTCTGATCGCGTTGCTCCCCCGCTGCGTCCATGGCGGCCGAAAAAAGTGCGATGCCGCGCGCGTTTCCCGACTGATCGGCCCGCGTGTAGTCGACTCGCGCGGAGTAGCGAGTCGATGCGCCTTGACGGGATATCGAGAGACGCTGGCTGCCGGAGTAGACGACGGAGGTCGCGAGCTCGTGGGTGCCGATTTGGTAGACGTCGGAACCAGAAACGGCGTACTGCTGGTCCGCCGCGGCCACCGTGGCGGTCGCCAGCGTTGCCGCCAGTGCGAGCATCGATGCGGTGACGAAGCGGGGGCGGCTGATGGTGGTACTCCGTTTCTCTTTACCGCAAGTATATGCCCAAAGACACCGGTCAGCCAATGTTTGGTGGCGGTCTTGACGCCAAAAATACAGAGAAACGTAAGGAACGCCGATATACTACAGAGAGAGGTACGCCGTGCCATGAGTTTTAGGGTATAGGAGCAACGCTGCATGTTGCCGTTCCGGATCTCTGCGATCTTCCTCGCTTTTACTCTCTCATCGCTCCCGGCGACGGCGGCCCAGAACCCTACTGCGCCCGATCGCACGTCCGCGGTTGTCGCAACGCTCCAGCGGCTCTACCAAACGGCGTACGACGAAGCCTACAGCCGGCACGCGATCATCCAGCAAGACGGAACCACGTTTGTGTCGACAGGCGACATCGACGACGAATGGCTGCGCGATTCGAGCGCCGTCATGAAGCCGTACATCGGCCTCTCGTTGTCGGACCACTTGGTGGCCCAGACGCTCCGCGGAGTGGTGGCGCGCCAGGCGCGATACATTCTGCTGGACCCCTACGCGAACGCCTTTACGCTCGACTATCACGTCGCTGAAGAGAAGTTCGAGATGGACTCGTTGCTCTATCCGGTGTGGTTTTCGTACCTCTACTGGAAGGCGAGCGGAGACCGGTCGGTATTTACGCCGGAAGCCCAACGCGCGTTCGAACGTGTCATGAGCGTCCTGCGGACAGAGCAACATCACAACACGCGCTCCCACTATCGCAATTCACAGCTCGCGAACGATGGGAAGGGAAGCCCGGTCGGCTACACGGGCTTGGTTTGGACCGCTTTTCGCCCGTCCGACGACCCGCCGCGCTATCAATACAACATTCCCGACAATATGCTCGCGGTGGTGGCGCTTCGCGACTTGACGCAGATCGAGAAGAAGGTCTACCGCAACGACCGGATCGCGCAAGACGCGTGGGGTTTGGGGATTGAAATCCAGCGGGCGATCGAACAATACGGTTTGGTGAATCTGCCGCCGTTCGGGCGCCTGTATGCCTATGAAATCGACGGCTTGGGGCACGCCAATCTGATGGACGATGCGAACATTCCCTCGCTGCTCTCCATCCCGTATTTCGGGTACGTCACCGCACACGATACCGTTTATAGCGCGACCCGCGCTTTCGCACTTTCGCCGCGAAATCCGTACTACTACCAAGGAAAGTTCGCGTCCGGCATCGGTAGCCCGCATACGCCCCACGGATACGTCTGGCCGCTCGCCCTCGTCATGCAAGCGCTGACGGCGACCGACCAAAGCGAAGTCGATCGCGTTCTCGGATACATCGCCGCATCCGACGTCGGCGATCATCGCCTGCACGAGTCCTTCAATGCGAACTGGCCCGAAGCGTACACGCGCGATGACTTCGCGTGGCCGAATGCGCTGTTTGCAGAACTGTTGAATAGCCGGAGAAACTTGCTGCCGGCATTCGAAGCATCGACGCGCGGTCAAGCCGCGATCAAGTAGCGCGCCGGCTCTCCCGCGCGAGCGCATCGAAATAGATCACCGTCAAGAGGACCGCGAACGGCGCAGCGGTGAGGGCGTCGGCGGGCGTGCCTGCCAAGAATGTAGCGTCGCGTACGTGCCCGGCAGTCAACCATTGTTGGAGAGCGGTCTCCGCGGCGACGAGTGCCGTGAAGAGCAGCGCCGGAAGAACGAGCCGTCGCACGTTGGCATTCTGCCACGTCAGTTCGATGCTCCGCGTCACGGCCAAAAACGGTAGCGCCCAAGAAGGCGGCTCAACACAAACGTAAACGAGCGCATAGAGGAGCGTACAGCTCGTTGCCAGCGTCGCGAACCCCATAAGCACTTCGGCGAAGTCGCCGGTCATCATCAACGTGACACCGAAGCCCAAGCACAGCCACACGACGAAAAAATTGACGATTGCGACGCCGAGAAGGCGAAGCGCGGTACGGCGGAGCGTTTCGAGCGCGCCCTGGGGCGAATCCGTCAACGCTTGCGCCGATCGAATCATCGCTGCAGTCAAGATGAAGGGCGTGAAGAACGCGCTGAGCAACATTCCGACGCTCTCCGTGCGCCAGAGCGCGTAGACGGCCGTTTCTACCCCGAAAACGACGACGGTGACGAGCGCGTAGAACCCTGCGTCGCGGCGCAAGAGCTCGACGGTCCGGTCGAGCAGCGTGCCGAGCGAAGCCGGGTCTG
>JAFAIW010000202.1 GCA_019236495.1 Vulcanimicrobiota bacterium
TGAAAGACGTGATCGGCCAGTACGTCCGGCGTCACCGAGCGCCAGTCGCCCGGATCGTCCGTCCATAACACCGTGTCGTAGCCCAGACCTTGCGCAATGCGCACGGTGTCCTCAGTGTATCTCCCATGCGGAGGGCGAAACAGCGTACTGATGCCCGGGTCGCTCACATAGCGATCCAGAGTCGCCGCGCCTTCCAGCAATTCGCGCCGGACTGCGTCCGGCGGCAGCTCGTCCAAATTCGGATGACTGAACGTGTGGTTCGCAATTTCGTGGCCGTCCTGTTCGATGCGCTGCGTCAGCTCCGGATACGTTTCCGCATCGCGACCGATCAGAAAAAACGTTGCGCTTACACGTTCGGAGCGCAAAACGTCGAGCAAGAGCGGCGTCGTCACCGGGTACGGCCCGTCGTCGAACGTCAACGCAATGAGTCGCGGACGATCGATGCGGACGCCTTCGCGCTCGTGCAGCAGGCGATCGACGCGGGCTACGATATCGGGCGACAGGGCGCGGTGTGCGTCCATCGACGGAGACACCAGTGTGGGCGTCAAGAGCGCATTCGAATGGACGAACAATCGATAAAGCACGTAGCCGATCGCGACGACGACGATTGCGAGCAACGCGTTGCGCCGCGAGCTCACCTGGACGGCGTTTGCGCGACCGACAGATCCTTCCCAACGATAACCGTCACGTCGCTCTCGGGGCCGGGCGAAGCGGTAGGATCGGTCGAAAGAGGGGCCGTCTTGAGCGCCGGCGCCAACGCCGCGCGAACTTTCGCTCCGGCAAACGTCACCATCGTGTGCTCGTGGATCTCCGTCGCAGCGTAGCTTTCACCCGTTGCGTTACCAACGTTTCCGATGACGAAGCCTTTTTTCTGAAGCATCGTCGCCACGCGACGCGCTTCGCCCGCGATTCCGGTGCCGTTCAACACGTCCACCTTGATACTCGACGGCGAAACCGCCGCAAGCTGTTGCTGGTCCGGTGAGGGTTCCGTGACGGGCGGGGCCACGAGCAGCTTCTGAACCAATTGCTCCCGGGCAACCTCGTCCGGAATCAAAACGTTTCCAGCCGCAATATCCTTAGTATCGACGTACGGAACTTGCGCCGTTTGAATCGCCCCAGGCTGCATATCGGCGAACGCCAGCGCCAAACTGATCAGCTCTTCCGAGGAGAAATTGGTGTCGACGTTGTGCTGCACCGTTCCGATCAAGCGCGTCGCATACGCGATGTCGGCGATTTTGTTGGTGCGCAACTTGCTGAAAATGATTCGTTCGACTTGTTGCTGGCGCTGAATCCGGCACGGATCGCCGCATTCGTCGTGCCGAAAACGCGCGTACGAAACCGCTTGATTCCCGGACATATGGTAGAGCTTTCCGCCCACGAAGTGAATGTGAAGATGTCCCCAGTTGTCATCGTAATCCATCGTTTCGGCCGCGCGTACGTCGATGCCGCCGATCGCGTCGATCAAGGCCTTCGTGGAGTTGATGCGCAGCACGACAAAGCGATCGAACCCGGGAATATCCAGAAACTTCGCGATGACCGCCTGCGCCTCGGGAACCCCGCCGTCTTCGAGCGCTTCGTTGATTTTCGCTTCGCTTCCGTTCGGTAGCACCACGTCCATGTCGCGCGGGATGGCAAGCTCGCTCACCGTCTTGCGCGTGAAATCCAACGCAAAAACTTTGATGACGTCGCTACGTGAGTTTTTTGACGTCTCTTCATCTTTGTCGTTGTAATCGTAGTCTTTGCCCATGAGCAGCACGAGGATCCGGTCCTTTTGGAAAAGGTCTTCCGGACTCGGAACCGTGGGTTGCAGCGCTTCCACCCACACCGGCTTGTGATTCACGATCGACGCGGCCAACGTGGAAACGGCGCCCACCACGAACGCGATGCCGAGTGCCAGCGCGACGGTCCGCACCAGGCCGAGGGGCCGGCGTTCGCCGTCGTAGCGAAGGTCGTCGCCGTCAGATAAATGCTTACCCAATCAGAACCGCCTCTCTTCCGACGAAATCGAAGGCCGAATGGCCGTCTAGCGTGACGTCGACGAATTGACCCGCCGCGGCGTTTCCGCGAAACAGGATTCCGCCGTCGACGCCGGGCGCCTCGCCCATCGATCTTCCGAACCAGGCGCTGGCTGCGCCCAACTGCGCGCGGAGCGGATCGCTCGACCGTATCCGCCGCTGTTCTTCAACGAGTACGCGCACCGTTTGGCCGACGCGGCGCGCTCGCGCGGCTTGCGAAGCGCGATGTTGTGCGTCACGCAGTCGCATGAGTCGCCGCCGTTTGAGTTTCTCCGCTACTTGATTTGGAAGCGACGCAGCCGGAGTGTCCTCTTCGCGCGAATAGGTAAAAAATCCGACGCGGTCCAACTGCGCCCGCTCGAGCCACTCTTCGAGATATTCGACGTGCTCCTCGGTTTCGCCGGGGAATCCCACGATGAACGTTGAGCGCATGGTTACGCCGGGAATGCGTTCCCGAAACGCCTGAACGATCTCCAGATAACGCTCGCCGTTCGACGGGCGCAACATCGCGCGGAGCATCTCGGGATGGGCATGCTGCAAAGGCATGTCCATGTACTTGCAAACCTTTGGAAGCGCCGCCATGGCCTCGATCAACTCCGGCTCGACGGTTCCGGGATACAGGTACAGCAGCCGAATCCATTCGATTCCATCGACCTCATGCAGCCGTTCGAGGAGCCGCGCCAAGCCGCCGCGCCGTTCGCCGCGGTCGCGACCCCACATCGAGCTGTCCTGCGCGATCAAAATGAGCTCTTTCGCACCACCCGCCGCCAACGCGCGTGCCTCGGCGAGGATCGACTCAACGCTCCGGCTGCGGAAGCTCCCGCGCAATTGCGGAATGATGCAAAACGTGCACGGATGATCGCAGCCTTCCGCGATCTTGAGGTACGCGGTGTGCCGCGCCGTCGTGACGAGACGCGGAAGAAAGTCGTGCTCCGGTTCGGCTTCCCGCGTCAGACGGACGGGTCGAAGCCCGGAGCGAACGTCTTCTAAGAGCTCGACGATGCCGGCATAAGCACCGGTCCCCACCACGCCGTCGACTTCGGGGACGAGCACTTGCAGCTGCTCGCCGTAGCGTTGCGCCAAGCACCCCGCAACGATGAGCTGCTGGCCGCGACGTTTGCGAGCCGCGTGCTCGAGAATCACCTCGGTGGATTCGGCTTTTGCCGGATCGATGAAGGCGCACGTATTGATCACGACCGTATCCGCGCTCGCCGCGTCGGGCGTGAGCGCCCACCCCGCGGCCCCGAGCTTGGCCATCATCACTTCGGAATCGACCAAGTTCTTCGCGCACCCGAGGCTTACGAACGCAACGGCGGGCATATGCTAACGGTAGTTCACGAATTGAAGCGGCACGTCAAAGTCGAGCTCACGCAGCGTTTGCATGACCTTCTGCAGATCGTCTTTGCTTTTGCCGGTAACGCGTAATTGATCGCCTTGAAACTGAGCGTTGACTTTGAGCTTCGTAGCCTTGATCGCTTCGGTCAGCTCTTTGCTCTTCTCTTTGGGAATGCCGCTCTTGAGCTTGACATGCCGCCGGACTGCATCGTGCGACGCGGGTTCGTTCGTACCCCAGTCAAACGCCTTGATCTCGATTCCGCGCTTGACGAGCCGCGCTTGGAGGATATCGATCACGTTTTTCATCTTCAGCTCGTCGTCGCTGAGAATCGTAATTTCTTTATCGGTATTTTCGATCGTCGTTTTCGAATTCTTGAAATCGAAACGACCTGCAATCTCTTTTCGGGTTTGATTCAACGCGTTGTCGAGCTCTTGTTGATCGATCTTCGAAACAACGTCAAATGAAAATTCGCTGGCCAAAAGTGCTCCTAAAGCGTGAACGTCCGCTCGACGACGTCACCCGCCGCACCAAGCTTGCCGACTGGCTTGCCGTTGACGGAAATTTGAACGCCGCCCGCGTTTCCTACCCGCACGACCGCGAATTTGCCGCGGAATTCCTTGGCGGTGCCGGCCGGAAACGTACCCTCCATACTAACATTGCCGTCAACGACGACCCTGAGCCAAGATGGGGCGCTGAGCGTGAGAGCCAGGCTGTGCGGAGCAGCCGGCGGGGCGGATGCGAGCGGGCCGCCCGAGGGCGACGGACCCGGCGTACCCTCGGCGGGAGACGACGGCGAAGCCGTCGCGGCATAAGAAGGAAGGACCGTCGGGGTCGCAACCGGCGCCGGACCGGCCGCGCGCTGCCGCTGGAGTTGCACGTAGTTGTAGATCACGAAGCCGATGAGAATCGCCGCTATGGCGGTTGCGACCCAAATGAGGGGTGACAGACTCCGTTCGCGCAGGTGGTCGAGTCCCGCCCCGGCGGGCGTTCGTACCTCCGCAACCGGCGCAGCCGCCTGCGTTTTGTTGAATTCGCCTACCGCCTCCTCGGGATCGAGCCCCAGGAAGCGGGCGTAGGTACGCAAGAAGCCGCGAATATAGACCGGGGCGCCGATCGCGGACCAGTTTTCGGCTTCGATCTCCGAGAGGTAGACGGACCGGATGCGAATCTGCTCGGAAACCTCCGACAGCGTCAGGCCGCGCGCTTCGCGCGCCGCACGGAATTGTTCACCGAGCGATGGCATCTTGAGCCTTTTGTTTGCGCCCTTAGTTGGTTATCCTGTTCTAACGAATCGATGAAAAAGACGCGCGTTGTTGCCGCAATGAGCGGCGGAGTGGATTCGGCCGTTGCTGCGGGACTTCTCGTCGAAGCCGGCTACGACGTCGTTGGCGTCACGATGAAGATGTATTCGCCGACCAAGGCGCCACACGCAAAGTCGTGTTGCGGAGTCGACGACTTCGACGATGCCCGTCGCAGCGCGGCGGTGCTCGGCATTCCACACTACGTTTTGAATTTCGAAGAAACGTTTCGCCGCAATGTCATCGATCGGTTCGTAAGCGACTACGCCACCGG
Source organism: Vulcanimicrobiota bacterium (assembly GCA_019236495.1). Classification (GTDB taxonomy): domain Bacteria; phylum Vulcanimicrobiota; class Vulcanimicrobiia; order Vulcanimicrobiales; family Vulcanimicrobiaceae; genus JAFAIW01. The sequence goes on from JAFAIW010000202.1 coordinate 4,924, forward strand.
CCGGACGCCGAACCCGTGCGTCTCGTGCAACAACTTCGTCAAACTCGGCACGCTCAGCGACTATGCGGATCGGCTCGATGCGCGGTTCGTGGCGACGGGGCACTACGCGCGCCTCGAACATCGCGAGGACGGGCCCCACCTTTTCCGCGGTGATGGAGAAAAAGATCAGGCCTATGCTTTGGCGCAGCTGAGCCCGGCGCAGTTGAGCCGCCTGTTGTTGCCGCTCGGCGCGTTCGACAAAGTAACGACGCGCGAGCATGCAAGGCGCCTGGGACTTCCCGTCCACGACAAAACCGAATCGCAGGACATTTGTTTTGTCGAAGGCGGCGACTATCGCGATGTGATCGATCGCATTCGCGACGATCTGCGCGTCGAAGGACCCATCCGCGCGACCACCGGTGAGGTCGTCGGGAAGCATCGCGGCGTCGCGCACTACACCGTCGGACAGCGTCAGGGTCTCCCGAGCAGCACCGGCGGCCCGCGGTACGTCACGCGGGTCGACGCTGCGACGAACACGATCGTCATCGGGCGCGAGGAAGAACTCGAGGTCGAAGGCTTGATCGCCGACGAGCTCAATCTCATTCGCCCCGCAATCCTCGGCCGCGGGAGCGTGCGGGTGCGCGCAATGGTGCGCTATCGTGCGAAGCCGGCGGCTGCGATCGCGAGCCTTCGCGGGGAGTTGCTGGAGCTGCGATTCTCCGAACGGTTGCGCGCGGTCTCACCAGGACAATTGGTGGCGCTCTTCGCTGAGCGCACCGACGAAGTACTCGGCGCGGCGACCATTAGGGAGACTTTTTGAGCACGATCGCGGGCAAGTACCGATTCGCGGCGCCCGTCGCGCAGAACTACGAGCAGTGGCGCCCACTCTATGGACGCTACGGCGAATCCGTCGGTGATATCGTCGACGACGCGATCGCGCGCGGCGTCTTCGATTGGTTGCTCGATCCGCAGCACGAGGTCGAAGCGGTGTTCGCCTTCGAGGGAGACCGGCTCGCCGGCTTTGCGCACTATCGGCCGTTTCCGCGCACGCTGCACGCCAATACCGCGGGATATTTGGACGATCTCTTCGTTTCCGAAGCCGATCGCGGACACGGCCTCGCGCGCGCATTGATCGAGCGCGTTGCCGCCGTCGGCCGTCAGCGTGGCTGGACCGAGGTCCGGTGGGTCACCTGGCCCGACAGTGAGGCGCGC
>JAFAIW010000231.1 GCA_019236495.1 Vulcanimicrobiota bacterium
GCTTCACATCCTGGTCGATCGCACCGTCGCCGACGTTTTCGGTGATGCGGCCCGCGAACTCGCGCGCGTAACGCTGCAAGAAATCGGGACGCTCTACGCCGACGCTTCGACGCTCGCACCGCTGCGATTTTCCGCGTCCGAAGCCGCCGCCTTGGCATTCTCGGCCGATCCCGCGGGTGGGCTTTGGAGCAGCGATCCCGCGGCAGCGATGGCGGCGACGCTCGTTTTGAAATCCCTCGGAGGGCCGGCGGTGAGTTTGGTTGCGAGCATCGCGACGCGCTTTGCATCAGGGCCGCCGGGAACGTACATGAAGCGCGAACTCGTCGCCGACTTGCGTTCCGAAATTTTTCCGGAGCTACGAAACGAGGTGCGCACCTACACCGAGAGCGTGGGCGCGCGGCTCGAAAGCCTCTTCGACTCGCTGGCGACGGCCATCAACGGCGCTGCGGAACAAGCGCGCGACGAAGAGCTCGGAAGCATCGCGCGCGCGATCGCGCTGAGCGAGCGCGGCGGCGATCCGCAGCGCGAAGCAAACGAACTCGCTGCCCGCGCCGCAGAGATCGAAAGCGAACTCTCGGCAGCGGCCGAAATCGTCGATCGTTTTCTGGCGCGCGAGCCTGAGATTACGCCCGCGGACGCCGGCCCGGAGATGTTGCGGCGAGCGCGGACTGAAGCGCGCTTCGATGAGGAAACCTACGGCCGCGGACTGCGCCCGCAGCGTTGGAGGGTGGCGGTTCTGGGCGGATTGCGACGCGGGAAATCGAGCCTGATCAACGCGTTTGCCGGCACGCGCGTGCTCCACGACGAAACCGCCGGCGGCTTGGCCTTTCCGGTGCACGTTCGATACGGTCCGCAAGAGCGCGCCTACGCGCTGCAGGCGGATGCAACGTGGCAAGAAATCGAAATTGAATCCGCACTTGACGCGGCCACGCAAAACCCGATCTTGATCGAGACGCCATGGTCGCTGCCGCGCGAGCTGGTGCTCGTGCACGTCCCGGCGTTCGATGCGGGATCGGCGCTTGGCGAAGAAATTGCCATGGTAGCCGCGGGACAGGCGAGCGAAACATTATGCCTTTTTTCGCGCCAGCTCTCCGACCGCGAACTCGATCTCTACGCACGCGTAGCGGATCTGGGTCGACCGGTTTCGTTCGTACACACGATCGCCGACAACGAAACCCCGAGCGAGCGGCGGGCGGTGATCGAACTCGCTAAGCAGTATCTCGACGAGCGCAAAATTCCGGTGACGCGCGTCTTCACCGTCTCCACGCTCGACTACGCAAACGCGAAACGCGAACGGCGTGCTCCCGCACCGTGGAACGAACTGGGCGCGCTGATCTCGACGCTGGAAGCGCACGCCGAAGAACACATGCAACGGCTGGCTCGTCGCGAACGGCTTGCAACCGGGGCGCCGCCGCCCCCGGCCGCCGAAGAACCGGCGCCCTCGGCAGAGGGCGTACGCGCGCGCCTTGGACGCCTTTTCCGGAGGCGAACGAAGTGACGAGGACCCGCACGATGGGAATAGCACTCCCATACGGAAATACCCGACCCACGGTGTGGAGGAGGCTGGTACGGCTGACTACGTCCTAGGTCCGGCGCGGCTTGCCATCGGCGACGGTTCGGCAACCCGCGGACGCATCGCCGTTAGGAACGGGCGGATCGCCGACATTCTTTCGCCGGACGGCGCCGCCGATTATCATCTACCCGACGGTACGACGATCGCACCTGGTTTGATCGACGTCCACACCAACGGCGCCGAGGACATGCTCTTCAATCGCGATCACGGAAACGCCGTGCCGGTGGCATCGCGCGAATACGCGCGTCGCGGCGCCACCGGATACGTCGCAAGCGTCATGACCGCGCCGTGGGAGTCGATGCTGCACGTTGCGGGGGAAATTGCGGAAGCCGCGCACACGTTGGAAGAGGACGATCCGATCGGTGCCCGGTGTCTCGGGATTCATTTCGAGGGCCCTTTCCTCAATCCGAAATTCCGGCGCGTGCATCGAAGCGAGTGGATCGTCGAGGCGAGCGCCGTTCATGCAAAACAGATGCTCGATGCGTGTCGCGGGGCACTGCTGATGGTGACGCTCGCGCCCGAGATGGACGGCGCGGCGGACGCCGCTCGCGTTTTCTTGGAGCACGGCGTCGTCTGTTCCGCCGGCCACACCTCCGCGCGTTATCGCGAGGGAATGCTGGCAATCGGCCTCGGCTTTCGCTCGCTCACGCACGCCTTCAACGGGATGCCGCCCCTCGATCATCGCGATCCGTCCCTGCTCGCGGCGTTCATCCAAGACGACCGCACCAGAGTGCAAGTCATCTGTGACGGCCACCACGTCGCTCCGGTAATGATAGACATTCTGCATCGCACGCTCGGCGAACGCGTCGTGCTGGCGACGGACAACATGCCGCCGTTCGGCCCTGGGTATCACATTGAAGACGGCTTAGTGCGGGCCGAAGACGGCACGATCGCCGGAAGCGCCTTGCAAATCGATCAAGCCGTCCGGAACTACATGGAATACGCACAGCTGCCGTTCGAGCGCGCCGTCGGGGCGGCCACGCGTGCTCCCGCGCACCTGCTCGGCCAGCAGCGCGACGCCGGCACGATCGGAAAGGGCCTTCGGGCCGACCTTTCGATCTGGAACGGCTCCAACGAGGTCATCGGAACGATCGTTGGTGGCCACGTGGTCTACGGAACGGCCCTGCTCCCCGCCACGCTCCAAGCCTCATAACCCGTGTCACCCTGAGGGCCTGCACTGAGGCTCTCGAAGTGTGCGAGCGTTAGCGAGCCTCGAAGGGTCGAAGGGTTTAATGATTTTTCATGCTTCCGGTTTAGATTCCTGAACACAGCTCATCGCTTTTCAGGAGTTTTCACCAGTGCGAGATATTTTGAAGATCGTCGCGTTCACCGGAATTGCGTCGCTCGTGGCGTGCGGCGGCGGAGGGGGCGGCGGATATTCCGCGCCGACCGGCGGAGGCAACAACGGTGGCAATAACCAAAACAACGCGCTGCTTCCCCAGCAGGCCAGTATCGGCGGGAGTACCGCGTGGGTCGCACCGACCAGCGGACTGACGCTCTATACGTTCGACGCCGATACGACGTTGAACGTGTCTTCGTGCACCGGTGCGTGCGCGTCGAACTGGCCTCCGGCAATGGTTGCAGCGGGCGCGGTCGCGCAAGGCAACTTCACGATCATCAGCCGCTCGAATCCGTCGGGGCAACAGTGGGCGTACCTTGGAAAGCCACTCTATACGTTCACCGGCGATACCGCTACCGGACAAGACAACGGAAACGGTATCAACGCGTTCGGCGGACTCTGGCATACCGCGCGGCCGAATTTGGCGGGCGGAGGATCGGGTGGCGCGACGCCACCGCCGGGCTGCGTCGGGTACTATTGCTGATGTAATTTCGCCTGTCTCCCGAGGGTTCTCACGTCAGGACGCGCGCATTTTTCCCATCCTAGAAAAAATGCTACTCGACTTCCGTCGAGAACCCTCGGCGAGCCACGCGAAATTGTTAGATGACTAAACCGCCGGTGCGGCGGCCTCCGCTTGTGGTGACGGGATCATTGCGGAGCGGAGCATGGTGATGGC
>JAFAIW010000140.1 GCA_019236495.1 Vulcanimicrobiota bacterium
GCAACGTCGCGTGCAACCGTCGCCTGACGCAATTGCTCGAAATCGAACGCCACCAAATCGCCGTATAATTCTTGCTCGTCCCAACTGCGGCTGGCGGGCTTAATGCCGCGTACTTCGAACCGCGTAAAGAGCACGCGATGGCGCGCCGCGACGATTTGCCCGTAGTGCCCTTCTTCGACGGGCAGGCCCAGCACGCGCCCGCCGATGCCCTCGAAATCGATCTCCACCGCGACCGGCGGCCGTTCTTTTTCGTCCTCTTCCTCGCGATGCGGATCGGTGCGATGGACGGGGCGCGGCTTCGGTACGAGCGGCGACGGCACGTCGCTGCGTAACGTCACGACGAACGGGCGCATCGCCGCCGGAAAACTCAAATCGAATGAGAGAGCATCGTACACCGGATTGAAATCGCGCGTCGAAATGAAGAAGAGATACTTCCCTTCCGGATCCCACGCGGGAGACGAGTCGATGCGAAGCGGCGTGGTGACGTCGTGTACCTTGCCCGACTTCACTTTGGCGATGCGGATAATGGAAACGTCGGTATTCGGCCACCAGGTGTAGGCGATGAACCGGCCATCCGGCGAGAACGCAACGTCCTCGATTCGATTCCCCAGGCTCTTGTCGATGAGGCGGATGCTCCCGTCGCTATCGACGAGTAATAGTTCGTGACGGTGATTGGCCACCGCGAAGACGTCGGCAACGGGCGAGGCCGCGAGCGTCGTGATGCGCCCGATCGGTTCTTTCGTCAGCGCGCGCGGCGCCTCGATCGCATCGCGATGGTATATTTCGATCGCTTCGAACCCACTCCGGTCGGTGACGACCGCAAACCGCTCGCCGTCGTGCATCCATTCGCTCAAACGGTACCGCGCCGCGCTGCCGGTACCGTGATGCACCGCGGCTTCTTCCCAATACGGCATCGTAAAAGGCTGTCCGCGCGCGATCACGGCCAAGCCGGTTCCATCCGGCTGGGGCGCGAAATGTTCGAATTCTTCCGAGGCATGAACGAAGCGGCGCACTGTCTGCGGTGCCGCGGAATGCGTCTCGGCTTCGATCGTGAACGTGCGGCCGGTCGCGATCTCAAACCCGCGCAAATCGCCGCCGGCGGTGTACACGACGTGCTTGCCGTCGGTCGAAGGAAAGCGTGCGTAGTATTCGCGTTCGTCCGTGTGGCGCTGCAGATCGGTACCGTCGAGCGTGCACGAATAGAGGTTGGCGATGCCCTCGTGATCGGCCAAGAAATAGATGCGTTCGCCGATCCACATCGGCCACACCGGGTTGCCGTCGATCTGAATCAAGCGCGCAAACGTCCCGCTGCCGTCGCGATCGATCCATAAATCTCCGGACGTACCACCTCGATAGCGCTTCCAGCGCGCGTTGTCGTCGGCGTTCCGGCCGATGACCATGCCGCCGTGCGGCCCGAGTGAAAGCGACTTCATGTGTCCCAGCCCTAGCGCGCGCGCATGACCGCCGTCGCGCGGAACGGCGAAGCCGCAGGTTTCGCGTTCGTACCATTGCCGGTGATTGCAAACGAAGAAGATTTCCGCGCTGTCGGCCGACCACGTACAAACGCTCGCCATCGTTCCGCCGAAAAACGTGATCCGTTTGGGTTGTCCGCCCTGCGCCGGCATGGCGTACACTTCCGGATGCCCTTCGTCGCGGGCGACGAATGCGATCGTGTTTCCGTCGGGAGAAAGTCGCGGCGTGGTGCACTCTGCAAAACTTGCCGTCAAGCGCGTCGCGACGCCGCCCCCGAGCGGAGCCGACCAGAGGTCGTCCTCGCACACGAAGACCACGCGGTCGCCGCAAATCGTCGGATAGCGGTAGAAGCCCCTCTCCATCGCGGCAGTTGGGGTTGGCGGATTCAGCGCTTGCGCCTTCCATAACTTTGTGCTACAAAGTGAGCCATGGCCGTCCTCTCTCCCGCCCTGGGCTTCGTCCCTCGCCACGTCGCCGTCATCATGGACGGAAACCGACGGTGGGCTCGTGCGCGCGGGCTCTCCACGGAGGAAGGCTATCGCCGCGGCGTGGATGCGTTGCGTGGGCTCGTCCGAACCGCCGCCAAGCGCGGCGTCGAGGTCGTGACGGTCTACGGCTTTTCCACCGAGAACTGGCGGCGCGAACGCTCCGAAGTGGCGTTCTTGATGCAACTTTGCGCGATCGCCGCGAAGACCGAGATGTTCGGCCTGTTGCGCGAGAACGTGCGGGTGCGCGTCGTCGGCGACGTGTCGGCGTTTCCGGCGGCGACGCGTGCCGCGTTACGCCGTTTGGAACGCACGACCGCCAAGAATACCGGCATCGCTCTGCACCTCGCTCTCAACTATAGCGGCCGCGCGGAAATCGTGAGCGCGGTGCGACGCATCGCGAGTGCGGCTGCGGCCGGCGAGATCGCTCCCGAAGACATCGGTGAAGAAACGATCGGGGCGCACCTCTTTACGCACGGGGTTCCCGATCCGGACCTTCTGGTGCGTACCGGGGGCGAACAGCGCATTTCGAATTTTTTGTTGTACCAGTCTGCGTACGCGGAATTTTGGACGACGCCGGTGCTGTGGCCCGATTTCGATGAAGGCTGCTTCGACGAAGCGCTCGAGGAGTTCGCCCGCCGTCAGCGGCGGTTCGGATTCTGATCTTCGGCCTCTAAGAGGTCCGCGAGCGCGGCGACGATCTCTCCGCCGTTTTCCATTTGAACGATGAGCGGCACGAGGGCCGGCGTTGCCGCCGGACGTTCGAACGGGAGCATGACCGTGTCCTCGGGCGTTAGCGAATTCCCCGGAAAACCCGCCAAGCTGCGGAAGACCAGCTCGGCCCAGAGCGCGTTCGCCCACCCAAACTCCTGACGCGTAAATTCCCAGTAGCCACCCGCGTTGAAGCTTTCGTGAATCAAGCCTTCGTTGCTGGCGGTCTCGGCCAGCGTTGTGATGCTCTCTGCAATTTCCGCTTGCGACGTCGAGGTCAGTGCCCGCGTTAGGATGCCGAGCGGCCACACGAAACCGGCGGGAGTGTGTTCGCTGCCGATACCGGCCGCGTACGCGCCGCGAAAGTAATACGGATCGTCGTCCGACAACGCGAAGTCGCGCGTGATCAGATACTCGGGATCGAACGGCGAACACCATTGCGCAAGCGGCAGGCCGACCAAATTCGGTAGGTTGGCATCGTCCGCGAGCAGCGCGTCGCCCAGACCGTCGACCTCGTACGCATACATCCAGCCGTGACCCGGCGCAAACACGACCCCGTAGCGCAAAATTCCTCGCACTACCTCGTCGGCAACTTGGGTGGCATCGCCGGCGAGCTGCAGGTCTCCATATGCCTCCCGCGCGATGGCGGCGATACATTGCAACGTCACCGCAGCGAAAGTTTCTTGTGGAATATTGAAACGGTAGTGGACCGGATCGTCGGACGGACGAAACGCGGCCCAAATCATTCCGGTGTCTTGATAGCGCTCGATCGTGGAAACGCGATACGGATATTCGTAACGCCGGCACGTCGAGTGATGTTGCTCGCAGCGATAGGTTTGCACGATGGTCCGGAGCGCGTGATGGAGCGCGTCGGTGAAAATCGTGGTATCGCCGGTGGTTTTCCAATACGTCCAAACGAGCGTGATGGGGAAGCTGAGCGAATCGATTTCCCACTTCCGCTCCCAAACGTGATAGTCGGCCTGAAATGCGTTGGCGTACGGGTCGGTCAAGATGTTCCTCGCGTTGCGTTCGATCACGCCGGCGACGCGCGGCCGTAGCGCCGGGAATCCCGCAAGGAAGCGGATGTACGGGAGCGTTTGAGCGGAAGAATCGCGCAACCACATCGCCGGAATGTCGCCGGTTTGAACGTACGTCGTGCCGTCATCTTCGCCGAAAAAGTCTTGCATCAGCGTGTGAAAGAGCGACGCGGCTTGAATGCCGCGCACGCGGCGGCCGGTCATCGGCATGCGAATGTAGCCCGACGGCAGCGTGGCCGACGGCGTGGTCATGGGGATTTCGTGGGACGCAAAGGCGGGCGAGCGCACAACCGCAATGCACGCGATCAGGGCGAGAAGCCTGAAACGCTTCCGACGCGCGACCATCGCTTGAAGGTGCGCCGCCGGGACGGCCGCAATCCTTTACCCGATTTGTCGCACCACCATCTCGGCTACACCGTTCTCCTGCGTGATTTCGAAGCGCGCGCACCGCGGGCGCTCGCGCGCGCCATTTCGTACGCGGAAGCGGGCCAAGGCGCGCAATTGATTCGCCACCTCTTCGCCAAAACGGGGCGAGCGACCACGCTCGGTTTGACCGGTCCACCGGGCGTGGGCAAATCGACGCTCAGTTCCATGTTGGTGCGCAAGGCCCGTTCCTTGGGAAAGAGCGTCGGCGTGATTTCCGTCGATCCAAGCTCGCCGTTTTCGCACGGTGCTCTCTTGGGTGACCGCATTCGCCATACCGAGCATTTTACCGATTCCGAAGTCTTCATCCGGTCGATGGCCAGCCGCGGTCACCTCGGCGGCTTGGCGGGCGCAACCGCCGATGCGGTATTGTTGATGGATGCGTTCGGCAAGGATCTGATCGTCATCGAAACGGTCGGCGTCGGTCAATCCGAAGTCGAAATTGCCGAGCTGGCGCAGACGACCATCGTAGCGTTGCAACCGGGAAGCGGCGACTCGGTTCAGGTGCTCAAAGCGGGGATTTTGGAAGTTGCCGACATTTTCGTCGTCAACAAAGCCGACCATCCGATGGCGAATCAATTGAAGCGCGAGATTCGCTCCATGATGGAAATGCTCGACTTCAGCGGCTGGGTTCCCGAGCTGGTGATGACGCAAGCGCTTTCCGGCGAAGGCATCGACGAGCTTTGGAGCGCGATCGAGCACCACATCGCGTACTTGCACGCATCGGGTGAAATCGCGCGCAAGCGCCGCGAAGCGTTCACGCACCAAGTCCGGCAGTTGGCAATGGGACGATTGGAACGGCAACTCGATCGGGAATTGCAGAGCGAAGTCGTGGCCGGCGTCGATCCGTATGCGGCGTCGGAGCGCGTGCTCTCGGCCCTCGGCATGGCGTCGGAAGAGCCCGACGACGAACCACGCCACGCTCGGCCCCGCGCCACCGTCAAAGGTTTGCACGCGGGAACATGAACGGGCGCGAGCTCTCACCGGAGACGCTGGCGCTCCATGCCGACGCGGAACTGGGCGACGCGCGCTCGGTCGCGCCGCCCATTTTCGAAACGTCCACCTTCAAGGCACAAAGCGCCGGCGAGTTCGTGGAGATGGCGACCGTCCCGCGGCACCCGGCGTTCTATACGCGTTACAACAATCCGAACCACGTGCAAGTCGTCGCCGTCGTGGCGGCCCTCGAGGGTGCGGAATCCGGCATGTTGTTTTCGTCGGGCATGGCGGCAATCAGTACCGCTGTTTTGGCGAGCGTACGCGCGGGCGATCACGTCGTCGCGCCGCGGCAAGTGTATCCGGGCACCGCTCATCTGCTTGAAGACGTCTTGCCGCGATTCGGCGTGGAGGTAGCGCGCGTCGAGCGGCCCGATGCCGCGGCGTTCGATGCGGCCAGTATTGATCGAACGAAGCTCTACGTGCTCGAGACGCCGAGCAATCCGCTGCTGGAGATCACCGATCTGCGCGCGGTTGCCGGCGTGGCGCGTTCGCGCGGCATTCGGACGATCGTCGACAGCACGCTCGGAACCCCGATCAATCAACAGCCTCTGGCGTTGGGAATCGACGTCGTCATGCACAGCGCGACGAAATATTTGGGCGGACATTCCGACGTCATCGCCGGCATCGTTCTCGGTTCCCGCGCGCTGATCGATTCGTTTTGGCACACGTCGATCGTTCTGGGCGGAACGAGCGGACCGATCGAAGCGTGGCTCATTTTGCGCGGCCTTCGAACGCTTGCATTGCGCGTCGAGCGGCACAACCGCAACGCGCAGATGCTCGCTGAATTCCTCGCGCAGCATCGCGCCGTCGAGCGCGTGCACTATCCCGGCCTGCAAACCCATCCGCAGCATGAGATCGCCAGGAGGCAGATGCGCGGATACGGTGGGGTGTTGAGCTTCACGTTGCGCGGTGGGTACGCTTCGGCGGAGGCGTTCATGGGGAAGGTCAAACGGGTGGCACGGGCGGCCAGCCTCGGTGGGGTAGAATCGCTGGCGGCCCACGCCGCGTCGATGTGGGCCGGTTCGCTCAGCGAAGCCCAGATGTCCGAGCGCGGGATCGATCCCGGCCTGGTGCGCCTGTCCGTTGGGATCGACGCGATCGAGGACGTCATCGACGACGTCGGCCGCGCGCTCGGTTAGCCGCGTTGGGAGATTTGCAGTCGCGCGTCGAAGCCGACGCGTCCGTCAATGAGAAAGACATCGCTTGGCTAAGATGATCGACTCTCGGGCAAACTCGAAGCCGTCGGGCCTCAGCGCGCCGCCGGACCACGAGTTCGTGCACCAGAAGGAGCAGTGGGAAGCGGCCGCGAGCCGCGGTAAGAGCCGCACCGGCCCCGGATCGGGCGCGCTCGATCGCACCATCTCCGACCTTCCTTTAAAGACCATCTATGGCCCCGAAGACGTGCGCGACCTCGATCTCGCCCGCGATCTCAGTTATCCGGGCCAGTACCCCTACACGCGCGGCATCCATCCCAACATGTATCGCGACCGTCTCTGGACGATGCGACAGTTCGCCGGCTTCGGAAACGCGCAGCAGACGAACGAGCGCTACCACTTCTTGCTCTCACAAGGACAGATGGGTCTCTCGGTAGCCTTCGACATGCCCACGCTGATGGGATTCGATTCGGACGCGCAACAGGCACGCGGCGAAGTTGGAAAGTGCGGCGTGGCGGTGGACTCACTCGCCGACATGGAAGTGCTGTTCGACGGCATCGACATGGGCGAGATCACGACGTCGATGACGATCAACGGGCCGGCGTGCATCGCCCTCGCACAGTACGTGGCAGCCGCGGAAAAAAAGGGAATTCCACGAAAAGCGCTCGGCGGAACGATTCAGGCCGACATTCTGAAAGAATACATCGCGCAGAAAGAATGGATTTTCCCGCCACGCCCGCACATGCGCATCATCGTCGACATGATGAAATTCTGCCGCGACGAGATGCCGAAATGGAACACGATTTCGATCTCCGGTTATCACATTCGCGAAGCCGGCTCGACGGCGGTGCAAGAGCTGGCCTTTACCCTGGCGGACGGTTTTGCGTACGTGGAAGCCGGCATCAAGGCCGGGATGGACGTCGATTCGTTTGCGTCGCGGCTGTCGTTCTTTTTCAACGCGCACATCGACTTTTTCGAAGAGATTTGCAAATACCGCGCGGCGCGGCGAATCTATGCACGCCACATGCGCGAGCGCTACGGGGCAAAGGATCCACGCTCGTGGCAGCTGCGCTTCCATACTCAAACCGCCGGCTGCAGCGCCACGGCTCAGCAACCCGAGAATAACATCGTGCGCGTGGCGTACGAGGCGCTCGCCGCCGTCCTGGGCGGAACGCAATCGCTGCACACCAACTCCATGGACGAAGTGCTCGCTCTGCCGACCGAGAAGTCCGTGGAGATCGCGCTGCGCACGCAGCAGGTGCTCGCGTACGAGACGAACGCGACGAACGTGGTCGATCCGCTGGGGGGATCGTATTTCATCGAAAGCCTCACGGATCAAATGGAACGCGAAGCGGAAGCATACTTCCGGCAAATCGAAGAGTTTGGCGGCGTCATCGAAGCGATCGAAGCGGGATTTTTCCAGCGGGAGATTGCCGACGCGTCCTATCGTTATCAGCGCTCGCTGGAAACCAAAGATCGCGTGATCGTGGGGGTCAATTGCTTCGAGAAGCCCGAAGACGACCACGGCATCGACCTTTTGAAAATCGGCGACGAAATCGAGCGCGGCCAAGCGCGTTCGGTCGAGCGTTTGCGCGCCGGACGAGACGCCGGCAAGACGCAAGAGGCACTCCGGCGCCTGAAGCGCGCCTGTACCGATCCCGCGGACAATTTGATGCCGCACCTGATCGAGTGCGTCAATGCCTATGCAACCGAAGGTGAGATCGTGGAGGCAATGGTGGAAGTGTACGGCAGATACACGGAAAGCCCGGCGTTTTGATCGTGGTTACGAAAACCGAGAAGCGCGAGCTCACGCGGCGTACGCTCGAAGAAGTCATGCGTAAGCTCGAGGAAGCGCTCGCCTTGAGCAAACTTCGGGACGAATTCGAGCGCCATTCGTGCGAAGAAAACGAGCGCGATGCCTAGGCCGTTACGCATCGTCGTGGCGAAGGCCGGCTTGGACGGCCACGACCGCGGCGCGAAAGTGATCGCGCGAGCGCTGCGCGATGCGGGGATGGAAGTGATTTACACCGGGCTATTTCAAACGCCCGAGCAGATCGTACAAACCGCCATTCAAGAGGACGCCGACGGCATTGGGCTTTCGATCCTCTCCGGCGCGCACATGACGTTGTTTCCGCTGATCGTCGAGCAGTTGAAGGCACAAGGTGCCGACGACATCGTGTTCTTCGGAGGGGGAACCATCCCGCCGGAAGACGCCGCCGAATTGAAGGCGCGCGGCGTACGTGAGATCTTCACGCCGGGTGCGCCGCTGGCGGAGATCATCGACTTCGTGCAACGTGAATGCGGCAAACGCCGCGAGCTGGTGGGATAGCGATGCCCGTTCGCGTGCGATTCGCACCCTCTCCGACCGGCTTCTTGCATGTCGGCGGCGCGCGCACCGCGCTGTTCAATTGGCTCTTCGCGCGGAGTATGCGCGGCGTCTTCATCTTGCGTGTCGAAGATACCGACGTCGCGCGCGAGCGGCCGGAATTTCGCGCGGAAATTTTCAACGCGCTCAAGTGGCTCGGCCTCGATTGGGACGAAGGGCCATTGGTCGGCGGCGCCTTCGGTCCCTACACGCAACGGGAACGTTTCACGCTTTACGAAGAGGCGAAGCGCCGGCTGGTGGAGGGCGGTTTCGTCTATCCGTGCTTTTGCAGCACCCTCGAAGAGGACGAACAGCCGCGCGTGCAAGACGACGAACCGCTCGATTCGTACAGCAAGGCCGGCTCGTGCCGGTGCTTCGAGCTGAGCGCGGACCAAATCTCGAAGAAGACCGAGCACTTGGGCGCCGAGCCCGCGTTGCGCTTTCGGGTTGATGCGAAGGCGACGCACGAAGTTCGCGATTTGGTGCGCGGGCACGTGACGTTTCCGCCGGGGGAAGTCGAGGATTTCATCATAACGAAAGCCGGCGGCGGCCCGCTCTATAACTTTGCCGCCGTCGTCGACGACGCGTTGATGCAGATTTCGCACGTCATTCGCGGCGAAGAACATCTTTCGAACACGCCCAAACAAATTTTGCTCTATCGCGCGCTCGGCTACGAGCCGCCGCAATTCGCGCACCTGCCGATCCTCTTGAACAACGAACGCAAGAAACTCTCGAAACGCGACGGCGCGACCGCGGTCGGAGACTATCGCCGGCTAGGGTACCTTTCAAAGGCACTTGTCAACTTTCTGGCGCTTCTCGGGTGGTCGCCGGGAGAAGATCGCGAGATTCTGTCGATTGACGAGATGGTAGCGCTCTTCGACTTGGAGCGGGTGCAAAAGCACGGTGCAGTTTTCGACACCGTCAAGCTGACGTGGATGAACGGCGAATACATCAAGGCGTCGAAGATCGACGCAGTGGTCGACGGGGTCTTGGAGCTGATCGAGCTCGAGCCCGACGTGGCCGACCTGCGGACGGATCGCTGGCACGTTACGGCGGTTTGCACGTTGCTGCAAGAGCGCGCCAAGACGCTGGCGGAAATCATCAAGGGCAACAAATACTTCTTTTCGCGCGAACACGCGCTGGCGTGGGATCCCGAAGCGGTGCGCAAACGTGCCGGTACACCCGAGTCGCACGGGCGGCTCGCGAGCGCCCATGAGGCGCTCCGCGCGCTCGACGATTGGACCCTCGCGGATTGCGAACGCGCCATTCGCGCGCTGGCGGAACGTGAAGGTGCGAAAGCGGCCGAGTACATCCAGCCGTTGCGCGTGGCGGTGACGGGCTATGCCGTCTCGCCCGGAATTTTCGAGACGATCGACGTCTTGGGCCGCGACATGACGCTCGGGCGCGTCGCCGCTTTTCTCAAAGCGCATCCTGCGGGACTGACCGCGGCAGCTACTCCATAGCCGATGGCGAATCGCGAGGTTCGCGCAATTGTCCTTGCCGCCGGCAAGGGAACGCGAATGAAAAGCGCGCGCCCCAAGGTATTGCACGAACTCTGCGGGCGGCCAATGTTGTGGTACGTTCTGCGCGCGTTACGCGAGGCGGGCGTATCCGACGTTTTGGTGGTGGCAAGCCCCGATCTCGAAAAAAATATCGCTGCTCTCGGCGCGCGCAGCGTGGTCCAGCGCGAGCAGTTGGGAACGGGCCACGCGGTGCGGATCGCGCTCGATGCGATGGACGCGGGCAACGGGCCGATCTTGATTGCGTACGGCGATATGCCGCTGGTGCCGCCGGAAATCTTTCGCGACGTTCTCGGCGGCCTGCACGATTCCGCCGCGCCGTCGCTTGCGCTCGTGACCGTGAAGATGCCGCTCCCTTCCAATTTCGGGCGAGTCATTCGAAACGGTACGCGCGTCGAGCGCATCGTTGAAGCGCGCGACGCGACTCCCGCCGAGTTGCTCGTCGATGAGATGAATGCGGGAATCTATGCTTTCGCGGAGCCCGAGTTGCGGCATGCCGTCGCGCAGATCGACAACAAGAACGCGCAAGGCGAGTATTACCTGACCGACACGATTTCCGGCTTAATGAGAGCGGGGAAGAGCGTGGTGCCGGTCGTTGCCGGCGACCATCTGGACGTGGTGGGCATCAACGACCGCGCGGAGCTGGCGCTCGCGCGCCGCGAGATGAACGCGCGCCTGTGCGAGCGTCACATGCGCGACGGCGTGACGATCGTCGATCCAGCCACGACGTACCTCGAACCCGAACTGAAAATCGGCGCCGACACCGTGATCTATCCGAATACGACCATCGGCCGTCTCAGCGAGGTCGGGGAGCGTTGCACGCTCGGTCCCGGCACGCGTCTCTCGGCGGCGATCGTCGGTAACGGGTGCGTGATTCGCGAAAGCGTCGTTGCGGACAGCGAGCTCGCCGACGACGTCCACGTCGGACCCTTCGCGCACCTGCGCGAGCACGCGCGCCTCGAAGCGGGCGTGCGCATTGGGAACTTCGTCGAAGTCAAAAACTCCCGCTTGGGGCCCGGTGTGAAGGCGAATCATCTGAGCTATATCGGCGACGCGGACGTCGGGGAACGGAGCAATATCGGAGCCGGAACGATCACGTGCAATTTCGACGGAGTCCGGAAAAACAAGACGGTCATCGGGCGCGACGTGCGCATCGGATCGAACACGATGCTGATCGCACCCGTGGAAATCGGCGACGAAGCGCTGACGGGCGCCGGGTCGGTCGTGACGAAAGACGTCGGGCCGAAAGCGCGCGTCGCCGGAAATCCGGCGAGGCCGCTACCCGAGAAGGTGCCGCGCGAGCCTCGTTAGGGCCTCGGCGGTGCGCGCGATGTCGTCGTCGCGCGTGCGCTGATTCGTGATACACGCACGTAGCACGCGCCTTCCGCCCAGCGTGGTGGTCGACACCACCGCCTCCCCGCTTTCTTGCAGCGCAATCGCAAGTTCATCATTCAAGCGATCGAGTTCTTCTGGGGCGCGAGCGTCGTTGCGCATCCGGAAGCACACGATGTTCAAGTGGACGGGGGCGGCTAACTCGAAGACGCCGTGCTCAGTAAGCCTATCGGCGAGCGACTGTGCTTGGCGGCAATTCTCTTCGATGGCGTGCGCCAATCGTGCCGTGCCGAAATGGCGGATCGTGAACCAAACTTTCAACGCCCGAAATCCGCGGGACAATTCGGGACCGTAGTCGGCGAACCAGGGCCGGCCTGCGGCGGTTCCGCGCTCCATACGCGTGACGTACGCCCCTTCGGAAGCAAAGGTCGCACGATGAACGTCGCCGTTTCGTACGATCAAGCACGCATCGTCGTACGGGACGTGCAGCCACTTGTGAAAGTCGAAAGCGATCGAATCGGCGTTCTCGATGCCGCGAAGGCGTGACCGTAGCGAATCGGAAAGCGCGATCGTCGCCCCGAACGCACCGTCGACGTGAAACCACAAGCCTCCGTTTCGTGCGAGCTCGTGCAGCTCTTCGAGCGGGTCGATTGCCCCCGCGTCGACGGTTCCGGCGGTCGCGATCAGCATGAAGGGCGTGCGTCCCGCGCCGCGATCTTGTGCGATCGCTTCGCGTACACGATTCGGATCGAGGCGGCCCTGCGCATCGACGGGCAAGATGCGCAGAGCGTTCGCGCCGAGCCCGCTCAATTCGAACGCTTGCGCGATGCAGCCATGTGCCGCTTCCGATGTGTACGCCGTGAGTCCCGGCGCCGCGCCGATTCCCGTATCGCGAACGGCCCGCCCGCTTGCGGCCGTCCGCGCGATCGACACCGCCAAAAAGTTTGCGAGCGAGGTGCCCGTCGTGAGAATCCCCGATGCGCCTTCCGGAAACGCGAAGAGGTCGCAGAACCAGCGGATCACTTGACGCTCGACGTAGACCGCCGCGTGATGTCGTCCGCCGACGTTTGAATTCATCACCGCCGCGAAGAGGTCTGCGAGCGCTCCTGCCGGCGTTCCGCTGCCGTGAACCCAGCCGAAAAATCGCGGGTGTACGTTCCCGGTTGGATAGGGAAGAATGTCGCGCCGGAAATCTTCGAAGACGCGCTCGAGCGCTGCGCCCTCGCGCGGCATCGGAGATTTTAGCCGCTCGATAACCTCGGGCGGGGGTTCGCGCCACGCCGGCTCATCGCGCACGTTCTCCAACTGCTCGAATACAACGTCGAGCATGCGATGCGCGTCTGCGCGAAAGCGCTCCCAGTCAGCGGGGTCCAGCAATGCGCTTGTCGACCATCGCTTCGACGGCCGCAAAGATGCGCGGGACGTGTTCGTGCTTGTAGGCGAAAAGCTCGACGGGATCGATCACGTGCACGATGACGGCCGGATCTGCTTCGAAGATCACCAATCGCCCGTCTTTGTCGATCGAACAGTCGATGGCAAAGTATTGCAGCCCGAGCGCCCGCGCGATATCTTGGAGCACCGCTCGCTGCTTCACGTTGAACACTTCGTCGAACGACGCGAGGAACTGTCGTTCCTCCGCGCGCATCCATTCGTGTTCGCGCATCGGCGCATTGTAGTAATGGATCATCCAATTCGCCGAAATCCCCAGATGAAACGGGAAGGGCTGTCCGTCGATCATGACGATCCGGTACTTTCGGTAGAACCCGTCGCTCCGCGCGTAGTCGACGAAATCCGAAACGAAAAATTCGCCGGCCTTCTCTCCCGCAAGGTACGTCTTCAGCTCCTCGTCGCTTTCGATCTTGCTCAGCGAACGGCCGGCGTGCGAGCCGACCGGGCGAATGATGAATGGAAAATCGAGGGGTAAGGGACGGCGCACCAAGTCCCCGCGCGCGACGCGTTTCGTGCGCGGTACGTTCGCATCGACGTACTCGAGGTATTGCTGGAGCTGCAAGCGGCCGGTTCGCAAGACCGAATCGGGATCGTTCAAAACCGGCTTCTTTTGCGACGCAATGAACGCTTTGGCGGCCATCAGGGCCGGGCCGGCCTCGTCCGATTCGCCGATGCAATTGAAGACGACATCGTAAGGCGGCAGATCCTCCGGCGGCACGATTTGACGATCGATGATGTAGAACTTGTGCAGCGTCGTCGTCTCAGCGTTGAAGAGCAGATCCACCGGAATGTTCGCTTGCCAATCGCCGGGACGCAGCAACGCGAGCACGCGTCGCCGCTCCTGGGGTGCGATGGTGCTGTACAGGCGCTGTTGCTGCAACGCTCGTTCTTGATACTCCAGCGCGGCGGTTCGATCGCCGCGAACTTGCGCGAGTTCGTACATCGAAAGCAGTGCGGGCACGAACGTCGGGCGCAGCTGAAGCGCCGCCTGGAACCGGTCCTCGGCCCCCGGGTAGTCGCCTTGCCGGACGAGCGCGTTTGCAATGCCGAGATGCGCGGCCCAACAGCTCGGATCCAAGCGGAGGGCCTCACGATATTCCGACAACGCGCGCTCGTTCTTGCCCAAGCGATCGAGCACGGTTGCGAGGTTGTTTCGAAGCGTCGCGTCCGCAGGCTCCTGCGCCACGGCTTGCTCGAGCACCTCAAGCGCCTCATCGAAGCGCCCTTGTGCGTTGAGCGTCGCCGCCCGCTGGTTCAGGGTTTGAATGGTGGGTACTTCCATAATTCGTGCAGACGGTGCTTTGGACGCTGACCGCCGTATCTTTCCTGCTTCTCGGTTACTTTACGTTTCGGTCCCGGCGCGTTCCGCGCGGAGTCCCGATCTCACCGGCGGTTCTTGAGCGGCACGAGTCCGAGGTCCTGGAGGCCGTCCGCGAATTCATTGCGGCGAGCCGCGTTTCCGCCCACGACGTCTTGCGAAGCCTCGATGCAGCGTTGCGCCGCGCAGACGCGGTGGACGCGGTGATCGTTTTCGAAATTGCGGGCAGCGAGTTGCAGGCGGTGTACACCTCGGGAGAGCGAGCAAGCTCGTTTGCGAACGTGCGGGTTCGCATCGATGGCCACGAATCGCCGGCAACGCGGGCGGCGAGCGCCGGCCATCGCATCACGCTGGGCGGGGAGGACCGGCCGCTGATCGCAAGCGATCGCTACGCGCTCGCCATGCCGTTTGATGCTTTGCCGAAGCGTTACGTCGTACACTGCTCGGCGGCGAGGGCGCCGATCGAACGCTTCCAGATGCTCGGCGCACTGATCGAGCAATGTGCCGCGCCGTTTGCGTTGGCGCGTGACCGCGAGACCGACCGCGAACGCGCGACGTTCGACGGACTAACGGGTCTCCTTACCCCGCGCGCATTTCGCACGATGCTCGCCGAAGAGATCTCCACCGCGGCGTGGCGCGCTCCCGTTCGCCTTGCGTTGTGGTTCGTGGATACGGACCACTTCAAACGCGTCAACGATACGCGCGGGCACGCCGCCGGAGACGTCGTGCTCGCGCGCATGGCGGCCCTTCTCAACGAGCATGCGATTCCACACCACGACCAAGTCGCGCGGAACGGCGGCGACGAATTCTGCGCGGTCTTGCGGGGCGCGTCGAAAAGCACCGCGATCCTCCGCGCGCAGGCATTTTGCAACGCGGTCCGCGCGACCGACTTCGGCGCAGAGGTGGCGATTACGGCCAGCGTAGGGGTTGCTGCATATCCGGTCGACGCTTCGAGTGCCAACGAACTGCTCGAAATCGCGGACGGAGCGATGTACCACAGCAAGCGCACCGGACGCGACGGCGTTTCGTACGCCGCGGGTCAGGGCAGGTTCGAGCGGTTTGCAGATCAGCGTAGTCCGATTCCGCGTGCCATCAGTGTCGCACATAGCGGAATGAAACACAGCACGACTAATTCGGCCATGATGTAACCACGGATTCGCCGATGTTCCTCGGGCGATACGGTCACGGAGCCGTCGGCTTCGAGCGAGCGATTCCAGCGCAAGAACGAGCGAGTAGGTACGATCGAAAGCAATCCTATGATCGCGAACAGGCCCATCTTCGTCCAAAAAATCGGATTGCCGGCGTAAAAGCCCGGCCCTTGCGGCGACGTGAATAGGCGCGTCAAACCGGTTGCGACCACCGCGATCGCGGCAAAGAGAAAGAAGAGATCCAGGCGTTGGATGCGTCGCACGTAGGGCGCCGAAATGTGCGGAGCGTACAGCAACAGTTCCGCAACGATCGACGCGGCCAGCGCGAAGATCGCCAAGAAATGTAGCGTGGCGAAAACGGCGTTCAAAACGGACGAAGGCATAGTGCTCTCTCTCCTGAAACTACTCCATTGACCGGAGCCGCTAGGCTCTCCCGCTCGCTTTCCTGGAGTCGAAAACGCGCATGACGTGTCGATTGGTTTGGGTTACGCCGGATGCCGAACGCCTAATGGGCTATTGCGCGCGCGTGAGCAATCCGGAAAACCAGGACAATCCCGATGTCGCGAAGCTCTTGCGGTACTGCATCAAGAATGGGCATTGGTCCGTCTTCGAGATGGCCGACCTCTGCATCGAAATCCACACCACGCGCGGAATCTCAGCGCAGATCATCCGGCATCGTTCGATGCACTTTCAAGAATTCAGCTTGCGCTATGCGCCCGTTCAAAGCATCGAGCGCGTAAAACCGCGACGTCAGGATAGTAAGAACCGGCAGTCCTCGCACGACGATTTGCCGCCGGAGACGATCGCTTGGTTCGAAGAGGCGCAAACGCGCCACTTCGACGAAGCGCTCGCCCTCTACGAAGAGGCGCTCGCAAAAGGAATTGCCAAAGAATCCGCGCGCTTCTTATTGCCGCTTGCGGCCAGTACGACATTATACATGAAGGGCACGGTACGCGACTGGATTCACTATATCAATTTGCGAACGGACCCGAGCACGCAGTTCGAGCACCGGGAGATCGCGCTTGCGTGTAAGGAAATATTCGTCGAACAGTTGCCGATCGTTTCGAGCGCGCTCGGCTGGGTCGAGATACCTGCGTAGCGTCACGCTTGCCGGCTTGCTGGCCGTTTTGTTGCTTTCCGGTGCCGGCGCGGCCCGCGCCGCGCAAAGCGCCCCGAGCGCAATCGACGCGCGCGTTACTGCGATTCCGGCCGCCCGTCTTCTCTCGCAACCGCCCGCAACGTTGGTGGATCCGGCACGGCAACGCGCCGCATACTTCCTTGCGCGCAATACGCGCCCCGCGTGGATCGCCTGGATCGGCTTCCAGATCGTGGCCTTTTCGTGGTTGTGGACGTCGGGCGGCGCGGCGCGCTTGCGCGACCTGATCGTTCGCGCGGTTCGGCGTCCCCCGCTCGTCCGGTTTACCTTCGGGGCGGCGCTCACGCTCGTCGGGGCGGCCGCCGCGCTGCCGGCGCAATTCTACGATTACCGGATCCTGCGCGTCATGGGGCTTTCTACCGAACGCTTTGGTCCGTGGCTCGGCGATTGGGCGATTTCGACGTTGCTCGAGATGATCGGCGTCGGAGCGGTGATCGCGGTGGTTTTGTGGCTCGTGCAACGCACCCGTTTGTGGTGGATCTACACGATGGCGGGTGTTTTACTCGTGACGTTGTTTCTGTCGTTGATTTATCCCATCGTTGTGGAGCCGATCTTCAATCACTTTACGCCGCTTCCGCCGGATCGGCCGCTGGCGCAGCGGATTCGCGAACTCGCACGACGCTCCGGCGAAGGTGATCCGGCGATCTACGTGAGCAATCTCTCGAGCCGCACGATTTCGGCCAACGCGTACGTGGTCGGGATCGGGCCGACCAAGCGCATCGTGCTGGGCGATACGCTGCTCGACGACGCAACTGAGCCGGAGGTTCTCTTTGCGGTTGCGCATGAGCTCGGACACGACGTGCGCCACGACACGCTTTGGGGATCGCTGGTCGCGGCCGGTTTCTTCATGGTCGGCAT
Source organism: Vulcanimicrobiota bacterium (assembly GCA_019236495.1). Classification (GTDB taxonomy): domain Bacteria; phylum Vulcanimicrobiota; class Vulcanimicrobiia; order Vulcanimicrobiales; family Vulcanimicrobiaceae; genus JAFAIW01. The sequence continues at coordinate 17,426 of JAFAIW010000140.1, forward strand.
CGCGTTTGCGGTGCTCATCGCGGACCGTATCGGTTTTCGCCGAGACGACGATCCGCTGACGCGGCTGGCGCTTGTCGGCGCGCTGCTCTGCGTCGTTTACTGCGTGTTGCTGCCCTTTGCCAACGGTTATTCACGCTTCATCGAAAGCCGCGCCGACGACTTTGCGCTGGCGCACGATCCCGATCGCGCGGCGGGTACGCGATTGTTCGTGCGTTTTGCCGACAAGAGCATGCAGATTCTGTGTCCGCCGAGGATCGTGCGGCTGTATTGGTACGATCACCCGCCGATAGGAACGCGAATCAGCCGCGTAAACGGGCAGCCGAACCCCTGTCCTTAAGCGCCGAGGTAGATGCCGCCGGTGACCTGCGTTCCGAGATGCCGCGCGGTGAGCAGCTCGACAATCGATGCATGCGCGACCCGTCCGTCGCAAATCTGCGCGGCACCGACGCCGGCCCGCACGCCCAAAGCCGCGGCTCGAATTGCGGCGCGCAAGTCCGGTGCGACGCGGGTATCGCTTGCGAGCGCCAGCGCTTCCGCCGGCGTCAGCTCGTCGATAAGCGCCGCCGTTTGCGGGTCGGGAACGCCGCCCAGCGCGTGGAAAAACACCGCGCGCACCGCATCCGTTGCCGATGCGATCGCTTGCGCTACGTCGTCGGCACAAATCTCGAGATCGTCGCTGAAAACGCCGAATGCCGTCGGTTCGATCACGGGGACGTACCCCGCCGCGGTGAGCGTTTGCAGGATGCCGGTCTGCACGGTTCCGATGCCGTCGGAGGCGCGCGGCAGCATGCCCGCATCTCGCCCCGAGAGGCCTACTGCCGCATTTCCGCCACGGTTGATCGTGCGAACGAGCGAACGTGCGGCGTGCGGATTCGGCGCGACGACGATCGGGTGCACGCGATGTTCGCTTAGGAACGCAAGGTCGGCGATCAGTGTCGTTTCGCGTGCGTGCGCCGTCTGTTCGTCGACACGCAGCACGAAGGCTTTCCCAGCGAATGCGTCCATCTGATGCATGCTACCCGAGTTATCGGCAAATTACGCAATTTTCGCCGTGTTCACGAACTGCATGGCTCGCTCCGGGCCGTCCTCGAGCCACAACATCACGCCGCTTGCGGCCGCGTCGACGATTTCGGGCAGCTTCTCGCGTTCCGCGGCCGAAAAATCCGAAAGCAAGAAGTCGATGTTTTCGCCCTGCTCGGAACGACCGACGCCGATGCGGATTCGCGGGAAGGCATCGCCCATGGTTGCGATCACCGAACGCATTCCGTTGTGCCCGGCGTGACCGCCCGAGACGCGCATCCGCAGCTGCCCGAACGGTATATCCATCTCGTCGACCACGACCAGCAATTCTTCGGGCGGCGTTTTATACCACGACGCGATGATGCGAATCGGAATGCCGCTGTTGTTCATGTACGTCACCGGTTCGACCAGCACGATGCGGCGCGCCGCATCGTAGGCCTGGCGCGCGCCGTCCTTGGTTTTCCAGCGTTCGATTCCAAGGCGCCGGCCGACTTCGTCCACGACCACGAAGCCGAGGTTGTGCCGAGTCGCCGCGTACTCGCTCCCGGGATTCCCCAGGCCCGCGACGATGCGCGGGTTATTCGGGTTCCGCAGCGGGCGTGGGGGTCGCGCCGATGACTTCGGGCTCGGCTTGTTCCGCCGGTCCGGCGGCAGCTTCTTCGAGTTCGCGTTCCGTGCGCGACGGCTCGACCGAGACGATGGTCGTGTCGGGCGGTGTCAACATGCGAAAGCCTTCGGGCAGCGGCACCTGCGACGCATTGATGTGCTCGTGAATGCCCAACGACGACACGTCGATTTCCAAGCGATCGGGGATGCGATTGGCAGGCCCTTCGATCTCGACCTCGTGCGTCACGAAATCGAGCACCCCCCCAAACTCTTTGACCCCGCGCGCTACGCCGACCGTCACGATCGGCAGTTCGGTGTGCACCGTTTCGGTGGCCGAAACGCGCTGCAAGTCGGCGTGAATCACTTTACGCGACACCGGATCGCGCTGCACGTCTCGCAAGAGGGCGGTATCCGCGGCTTTTCCTCCGAGTGTCAAGGTGATCAGCGAGCTGCGGCCGCCGTGGTGCATCGCATCTTCGAATGCGCGCGCATCGATCGCAATGCTCTGCGGGTCACTTCCGTGCCCGTAAAGCGTCGCCGGAATCTTCCCGCTCTGACGGAGGTGGTTGGCGGTGGACGTGCCCGTCTTCGGGCGAGGTTCGATCGCGAGGGTCAGGTCTCTCTTTGGCATGAGTCGGGCCGGAATGCTTTCTTTGAGTGCTGACTACGCCGGCACCGGAGGCGGCGCGGGCGTAATCACTGGGATTTTTTTTTCGTCGTCTTCAGTAAACAACTCGCTGACGGAGCGGTTGGTCGTGATGCGATTTATCGCGTCCGCCAACGTTTGCGCGATGGAAAGCACGACGAACTTCGGGTGCTTGTCCGCGTTTGGAAACGGAATGGTGTTCGTGACGATCACGCGCTCGATCTTCGAGCGCTCCAGCACGTCGATCGCCTCTCCGGCAAAGATCCCGTGGGTGGCGATCGTGTGAACAGCCGTGGCGCCGCGCTCGAGAATTGCTTCTGCAGCTTTCGCCAGCGTGCCGCCCGTGGAAATCATGTCGTCCACGATTACCGCGATCCTGCCTTTGACGTCGCCGACGATGTCGGTTACTTCCGAGACGTCAGGCTCCGGGCGCCGCTTGAAAACGATCGCCAGCGAGCTGTTCAAGCGCTTCGCGAAGAGCTCCGCGCGATGCACGCCACCCGCGTCGGGAGAAACGACGACGATTTTGTCGTCGCACAGACCCTCGTGTTTTAGGTAGTTACAGGCGACCGGCATGGCCGTGAGATTGTCCACGGGTCCGTCGAAAAAGCCTTGAATTTGCGCGGCGTGGAGGTCGACGGTCACCATCCGCTTGGCGCCGGTGATCTTCAACAGATTCGCGACGACTTTGGCCGAGATCGGCTCGCGGCCTTTGGTCTTCTTGTCTTGCTTCGCGTACCCATAATACGGAACGACCGCGGTGATCCGGGCGGCCGAAGCGCGCTTGAGCGCGTCGATCATGAGAAGCAGCTCCATGATCGAATCGTTGACGCTGTTTCCGTTCGATGCGGTGCAGGTGGATTGCACGACAAACACTTCGGACCCGCGCACGTTCTCGCTGATCTCGATCCGGCATTCCTCGTTCTTGAATTTCGAAACGAGCGCTTTGCCGACATGGAGCTTCAGCTTTTTGGCGATCTCCTCGGCCAGTTGCGGATTCGAATTTCCGCTGAAGAGTAACGGGTTGCTCAACGGTCGGTTCTCCGGGGTGGAGGGCGGAGGCAACTCCATTTCTTGGGGCGTCCCGGCAGTCCTCGAAAGAGGCCTACCCTCCAGCAACCGCGCAGCGCACGTCCGGGTATACAATGGAACGATGGCGCGCAAATTCAAGCTCGTGACCCCATTCGCGCTGGCCGGCGATCAACCGAAGGCCACCGAAGCGCTGGGTCGCGGCGTGAATGCAGGCGACCGGGCACAGACGCTGCTCGGCGTCACCGGGAGCGGCAAGACGCTAGCGATGGCGCGCGTGATCGAGCTCACGCAACAACCCACTCTGGTGCTGGCCCACAACAAGACGCTCGCCGCGCAGCTCTGCGCGGAATTCCGCGATTTCTTTCCCGAGAATGCGGTGGAGTATTTCGTCTCGTATTTCGATTATTATCAGCCCGAAGCGTATATCGCGCATACCGACACGTATATCGAAAAAGATAGCTCGATCAACGACGAGATCGAGCGGCTCCGTCATTCCGCCACGCAAGCGCTACTGACGCGCCCCGATACGTTGATCGTGGCCTCGGTATCGTGCATTTACGGCTTGGGATCGCCTTCGGACTACATGGAGCTCTCGCAGAAGGTGAAGCTGGGGGATGAAATCGATCGCGACGTCTTTTTGCGCAAGCTCGTCGATATGCAGTATCGCCGCAACGACATCAATTTGGTGCGCGGCACGTTTCGGGTACGCGGCGACACGCTGGAGTTCGTGGGCGTCGACGAGGAGCTCGTTCATCGCATCGAGTTTTTCGGAGATCGCATCGAAGCGATGAACGTGGTCAACATCCTCACCGGGGAGTACGTCGAATCGAAGGACGAGCTCACGATCTTTCCGGCCAAGCACTTCATCACGCCGGACGAAAAGCTCCGTCGCGCGATCGTTTCGATCGAAGAAGAGTTGAACGAACGGCTTGCCTACTTCCGGGCAAACGGCAAGCTGCTCGAAGCGCAGCGCCTCGAAATGCGCACGCGCTACGATCTCGACATGTTGCGCGAGGTGGGCTACTGCAACGGCATCGAGAATTACTCGCGCCACCTCGCGGGCCGCGAAGCGGGCTCGACCCCGTGGACGCTCCTCGATTTCTTTCCGAAGGAGTGGTTACTCTTCGTCGACGAGTCGCACGTGACGTTGCCGCAAGTGCACGGCATGTACGGCGGCGACCGTTCGCGCAAAGAGGCGCTCGTCGAACACGGGTTTCGCTTGCCGAGCGCGCTCGACAACCGTCCGCTGACGTACGACGAATTCGACCGGCACCTCCATCAAGTCGTCTACGTGTCGGCCACTCCCTCGACGTACGAGCTGGGGCGTTCGGCGCAGGTCGTAGAGATGATCATCCGTCCGACGGGACTGGTGGATCCGGAAGTCGAGGTTCGACCGACGCGCAACCAAGTCGACGACCTGATGGAAGAGATTCGCGTGCGCGTCGATCGCAAGGAACGCGTGCTCGTCACGACGCTTACGAAGAAAATGGCCGAGGATCTGACGGACTTCTTGCTCGAGATGGGCTTTCGCGTGCGATATTTGCACAGCGAAGTCGATACGCTCGAACGCGTGGCGATTTTACGGGATTTGCGGATGGGCGTTTTCGACGTTCTCGTCGGGATAAATCTGCTGCGCGAAGGTTTGGACCTGCCCGAGGTATCGCTGGTCGGCATCTTGGACGCCGACAAGGAAGGATATCTGCGCAGCGGGACGTCGCTGATTCAAACGATCGGCCGCGCGGCGCGCAACGTCGACGGCAAGGTGATCATGTATGCCGACTCGATCACCGAGTCGATGGCACGCGCCATCGGCGAAACGAAACGCCGCCGCGAGATGCAGGTCGCTTTCAACCTCGAGCACGGCATCGAACCGCGCACGGTCCGTCGCGAGGTGCGCAACATTCTCGCGATGGTCGGCGCCACCGAAGAGGGCACCGCCGCGATCCGTGCGGAGAAAATTCCGCGCGACGTCGCGATTCGAATGGCCGCGGAACTCGAAAAAAAGATGCGCGAGTTCGCCGCCAACCTGGAATTCGAAAAAGCTGCGGCATTGCGCGACGAACTGCTCGAGTTGCGCCGCCAAATCGGCGGGAACGAATCAGTGCTGTTCCAAGGAAAAGCGCCCAAGATTTTCGAGCACGCGCTGGCCGAGCTGGTCGGCAGCTAGCCACAACCCAATGCGGCTGCCGTTGAAGGTTCGCGGCGAAGCGGACGGCGTCGTTCGCTTGACCGGCGTTCTGAACGGCGCTGCCGGCCCGGCGGCGCTCCACTATGCGACGCACACCGGTGCGCTCGTGCGGATCGGCGGCCGCATCGCGGGTGCGTTCGATCGCGAACACGGATGTGTGATTGCCGACGTCGAGCCGGGCGCGGAGGTCGAGATTGAGGTCGAACGGCGCTCGTTGCCGTCGAGCGGCCTGCCTTCGGGTCCGGGGGTGCGATGGCGGTGGATGAACGCTCAGGCGTCGCAAGCGCCGGCGCGCCAGCTCGACGTGAACGTCGCCCCCGCGACGTCGAATCCCGAGAACGGCCCGCTGCCGCTGATCGGCCACGCGCATCTCGACGTGGCGTGGCTCTGGACGTACGCGGAGTCCGCACGCAAGGCCTTGCGCACGTTCGCAACGGCCGTCGCATTGCTCGAACGCAATCCACGGTTCGTATTCAGCATGAGTCAACCGCAACTCTACCGTTTTGTCGAGCGCCTCGATCCGGAATTCTTCGAACGCATTCGCAGTCTGGTGCGCGACCAGCGGTTCGATGCCGGGATCGCGGCGTTGTGGGTCGAGTCGGATTGCAACCTTCCCAGCGGCGAATCGTTGCTGCGCCAGATGCTTCACGCGCATGCGTTCTGCATGGAGGAGTTCGGCGTGACGCCGCATGTGGCGTGGTTGCCGGACACGTTCGGCTTTCCAAATACGTTGCCGACGCTGCTCGCGCACGCCGGAATTCCATATTTTGCGACGACGAAGCTGAACTGGAACGACACGACGCGCTTTCCATACCTACAATTCCGCTGGCGCGGTCCCGACGGCAGCGACGCGATCGGCGCGCTTTTGGCGGCGTACGAAGGCCGCGTCGACGAGGGGCGCGCGGCGCGCGCAACGGAACGCCGCGAGCCGCTGGTGGCGGGTTTCGGTGACGGTGGAGGCGGCGTCACGCAAGAGATGATCGACGCCGGCGCGGGCGTCGGGAAATGGACTTCCGTCGAGACGTGGTTCGGAGATCTCGAAAAGCGGCGCGAGAAGCTGCCGGCGTTTGCGGGCGAGTTGTATTTGGAATATCACCGCGGCACCTACACGACGCATCACGACGTCAAGGCCGCAAACGCGCGGCTCGAACGCGGACTCACCGAGGCGGAAGAACTCGTGGCGTGGTGCATTGCGGTCGGCGCGCGGAAGGAGCTCGTCACGCCGCTCGCCGCGCGATTGCGCGAGACGTGGGAAGTCGTACTGCGCAACCAATTTCACGACGTCCTTCCCGGAACGTCGACCGGCGCGGTGTATGCCGACGTGCGCGACGAGCTCGAAACCGCGCAACGATGGTGCGACGAGATCGTCGCCGCCGCGCGCGCAGTGCTGCCGCGTGGCCGGGCCGTCGTCGCGCGTCCGGTCGAACCGCGTGCGGACGGAGCGTTCTTACGGTTCGAAAGCGAGCGCCTCGTCGCGCGCTTCGACCAACGTGGCGCGCTCGTCGAGGCGGTCGCCGGAGCATCGCGCAACGCGGTCGCGCGCGGCAACCTCCTGCTGTTCTATCGCGACCGGCCGCGCGAGTGGGAGGCGTGGAATCTCGACGCGAGCTACGCCAAGCGCATGCGCCGTGCGCGGGTCGGCCGTCCGCAGATCAACGACGCGGTCGTAACGGTGCCGCTGCGCATCGGCAAATCGTCCCTCGAAATGCGAATCAAAGCGTTCGAAGGCGAACCGTTCGTCCGCGTCGCGCTCGAGTGCGATTGGCGGGAACGGCGCACGTTGCTGCGGGTCGAAAATTGGCTGGCAGTCGAAACCGACGCGGTGCTCTATGGAGCGCCGCACGGCACCATCGAGCGAACCGCGCGGGTGTCCACCGCAGCGGAACGCGCGATGTTCGAAGTCCCGGGCCAGCGCTTTGCGTTCGCGCGCGATTCCACCGGCAACGGACTCGCAGTTTTGGCGCGCGACACATACGGTTGGAACGCGCGTCTTCTCCCGCGCGGCGGGATCGTGCTCGGCCATTCGCTCCTGCGCGGTACCACGTGGCCCGATCCCGACGCGGATCGCGGTGCGCAGCTCGTGGAGTACGCCTTCGCGCCGCGCGCCTCGCGCGACGCCGGAACGCTGGAACGCGTCTGGGAAACCTTCGCCGGCGCACCGCGCGTGCGTTTGTTCTCGAGCGACGATTCAGCGGTTCTGGTGGTCGCCTGCAAGCCGGCCTGGAACGGCGACGGGGTGGTCGTGCGCATTCGCGAATGCGACGGCGACGAACGCGTCGCGCGAATTCGCTGTGCGGGGCGCGTGCGATCGGTGGAATCGGTCGATGCGTTGGAACGGCCCGACGGCGCGGTCGCGCGTTTTGAAGGCGACGCGATCGTCGCTGCGCTGCGGCCGTTTGCGCTTCGTTCGTTCAGGGTGCGGTTCTGATGCGCAAAATCGAGACCGTTCTTTTCGACCTCGACGACACGCTGCACGACGATACGCTGGCATTCCAAAGCGCGGCTGAGGAAGTCGCGCGCGAAATCGAGGCGGAGCACGGAATCGACGCCCTCGCCCTCAAGCGCGCGTACGTCGCCGAGGCGGAAGGCTTTTGGAAACGCCTTTCGGCGGAAGCGTTGGCGGTAAAGCTGAGCAGCGTCCGCGCGGCGCTGTGGGGTTCGGCGCTACGCCGCGTCGGCTTAGACGACGAAGCTCTCGCCGAGCGCTCCGCACAGCGTTATAACCGCTACCGCACGAAGTATCTTTCTCCATTTCCCGACGCCGTCGAACTCTTACGCACGCTGCGGGCCAATGGGACGAAGCTGGGTCTCGTGACGAACGGCTTTGCCGAGACGCATCGCGAGAAGATCGCCCTGCTGCAAATCGGGGATTTCTTCGACGCGATCTTCATCGCGGACGAAGTCGGCATGGTCAAACCCGACCCGCTGCTCTTCGCGCACGCCTGCACCCAGCTCGAGAGCTCCCCCGCGCGCAGCGCGATGGTGGGGGATCGGTACGATCGCGACATCCGCGGCGCGGCGCTCGCGGGTTTGTACACCGTGCTCGTCGACGTCCACGGCGAGGCGATTCCGCACGACGGGCCACGTCCGGACGCGATCGTCGAGGAGATCGGCGCAGTAGGGGCGGCGCTGCTCGCAGCGGAAGGCAAGGGCACCTAGCGTTCCGGACTTCGAGGTGGAGATGCAGACGGATCAAGTAGGCAGCGTCTTCGGGCGCGCCTGGCAACTGTTGAGCGCAAATTGGGTGATCGTCGTTCCCGGGTTAGTGATCGGTATTATCGCCGGAGTACTCGAAGGATTCTTCGCCCTTTCCGGGGTGGCGTCGTCGACGGTCGTCGGCATGGGTGCGGCCGTGCTCGGCGGCGTGATTGCGCTTGCGATCGGGGTGCTTGCAACCTTACTGTCGATTGCGTATACGACCGGGATGGCAAAGGCCGCGTGGTCGACCGGAACGACGACGTTCGGCGACGGCATGCTGGCGTTCCAACGCGATGCCGGATCGATTTTTCTCGCGCTGATTCTGCTCTGGGTGCTCGGCATCATCGCAGCCTTCTTCAGCGTTTTCACGTTCGGCATCGTGCTGTTGCTCTACGCGATCTTCGTGATCTATACGATTCCGGCGGTCGTGGTTGACGAAGTGAGCGCCACCGAGGCAATCGGGCGGTCGTTCGACATTGCAAAGCGGAACTTTTTGACGACGCTCATCGTGGTGCTGCTGATCGGCATCATCGCGTGGCTGGCGGGAATGCTCGCCAACGTCTTTCACAACGTGACGCTGCTTGGGCCGGTCGTGCAGGCCGTGCTCACGCAAATCGTGGTCGCTTATGCGACCCTCGTGATCGTCGGGGAATATCTGAACCTGCGCGCCGCACCGGTCTCGTCCGGCCGGCCGCCAAGCCCTCCGCCGAGCAGTCCCGGGCTTTAGCGCAACGCCGGGGCCGCGCGTGCGGTTCCAAAGGACGTGATGGGAGATCCCGCCACGCAACCGTCCAACGATGGAGCCAGGTCCCGCGGACTTGACTCCATCGTCATCAAGGGCGCGCGCGAGCACAACCTCAAGAACATCGATCTCGTCCTGCCGCGCAACCAGCTCATCGTCGTAACGGGGCTGAGCGGTTCGGGCAAGTCCTCGCTTGCCTTCGACACGATCTACGCTGAAGGCCAGCGGCGTTACGTCGAGTCGCTCTCGTCGTACGCGCGGCAGTTCTTGGGACAAATGGAAAAGCCTGACGTCGACTACATCGAAGGGCTGTCTCCGGCGATCTCGATCGATCAGAAATCGACTTCTCGCAATCCGCGCTCCACGGTCGGCACCGTGACGGAAATCTACGATTACTTGCGCCTGCTGTATGCGCGCATCGGCATCCCGCACTGCTTCAACTGCGGGCGCGAGATCAGCTCGCAAAGCAGCGAGCAGATCGTCGATTCGATCATGGCGCTTCCCGAGGGTTCGCGCTTGCACATCCTCGCGCCCGTGATCCGCGGGCGCAAAGGCGAATACGGCAAGCTCTTCGAGGAGATCGCCAAAGAGGGCTTTTCGCGCGTGCGCGTGGACGGCGTAACGAAGGAGTTGCGCCCTTCGACAAGCTCAGGGCGGGCTGAAATCGCGCTCGACAAAAAGCGCAAACATACGATCGAGGTGATCGTCGATCGTTTGGTGCGCAAACCCGATATACGCAAACGTTTGACGGACAGCATCGAGACCACGCTGCGGCTCTCTACCGGAATCGTTACGGTGCTGCTCGACGAACCCGAAGCGAAGAACGCGCGCGAGCTGACCTTCAGCGAAGCCTTTGCGTGCGTCAGCTGCGGGCTTTCGTTCGAAGAGCTGGCGCCGCGTCTGTTTTCCTTCAACTCGCCGTACGGTGCGTGCCCCGGGTGCACCGGTCTGGGCGAGAAAGTCGAAATCGATCCCTGGAAGGTCATTCCCGATCGTTCGAAGTCGATCGAAGAAGGCGCCATCGTGCCGTGGAGCCGCAATCTGGGCGGCGGGCGATATCCCTCGATGAACCCGTATTACCTGCAGCAGCTCGAACGCGTGCTGCGCGCTCGGCGCGTCAAGCTTTCGACGCCGATCGAAAAGATGCCCGAAGACGTGATCGACACGATCCTTTTCGGCACGGACAAAGAGCAGAGCTTTACGTACGAATCGCGCGGCGGCCAGACGTGGAATTATAAAGCGACGTTCGAAGGCGTCGTCAATAATTTGCAGCGGCGCTACAGTGAGACGAGCTCGGACTACGTCAAAGAAGAGATCGAGAAATTCATGTCGGCCAGCGTTTGCCCGCAGTGCAAGGGTGCGCGTTTGAAACCCGAAGCGCTTGCCGTGACGGTGGGCGGTGCGAACATCGACCACCTGACGCGGATGTCGGTGGAGAATGCCGAGGAGTTCTTCCGCACGTTCGCTCCAAACGAGCGCGAACATCTGATCGCGCACCAGATTCTCAAAGAGATTCGGGCGCGGCTGGGGTTCTTGACCAACGTTGGATTGAACTATTTGACGCTGGCGCGGAGCGCCACGACCCTTTCTGGTGGAGAGTCGCAGCGCATTCGCCTGGCGACGCAAATCGGCAGCTCGCTCGTGGGCGTGCTCTATATTCTCGACGAACCGTCGATCGGGTTACACCAGCGCGACAACGATCGGCTGCTGGCGACGTTGAAAACGCTGCGTGACTTGGGCAATACGCTGATCGTCATCGAGCACGATGAAGATACGATGCGAATGGCCGATCTGATCGTCGACATCGGCCCCGGTGCCGGCGCCGAAGGCGGCGAAATCTTGACCGTCGGAACGCTCGACGACGTCATGCGCAATCCGACCTCACTCACGGGGGCGTATCTTTCGGGCCGTTCGTTCATTCCGATTCCAAAGCACCGCCGCAAGCCTCGGACGTGGTTGAACGTGAAGAACGCGAAGGCCAACAACATTCGCGGCATCGATCTCGATTTTCCGATCGGCGTTTTGGCATGCATCACCGGCGTGAGCGGCAGCGGCAAATCGACACTCGTCAACGAAGTGCTCGTGAAGGCGCTCAATCAGCACCTGCACCATCAACCCGCAGGCGGCACCTATGGCAGCGTCAAGGGAGCGGCGGCACTCGACAAGATGGTGGTGATCGATCAATCGCCGATCGGTCGCACACCGCGCTCGAATCCGGCCACATATACCGGCGCGTTCGATCTCATTCGTGAGTTGTATTCGATGACGCCAGAATCGAAAATGCGCGGATATTCGCCGGGCCGTTTTTCGTTCAACGTCAAAGGCGGACGCTGCGAAGCCTGTCAGGGCGACGGCATCATCAAGATAGAAATGCATTTCCTGCCGGACGTGTACGTGCCGTGTGAAGTCTGCAAGGGCCGGCGCTACAACGCGCAGACGCTCGAGGTGCGCTACAAAGGAAAGTCCGTTGCCGACGTGCTCGAGATGCGCGTTGATGAAGCGTCGGAGTTTTTTTCGACGATTCCGCGCATTCACAACAAGCTGAAGACGATCTGCGACGTCGGCTTGGGTTACATCAAGATGGGCCAGCCGGCCACGACGCTCTCGGGCGGCGAAGCGCAGCGCGTCAAACTTGCGACCGAACTGTCGCGGCGTTCGACCGGGCGCACGTTCTACGTGCTCGACGAACCCACCACCGGCTTGCATTTCGCGGACATTCACAAATTGCTCGAAGTGCTGCAGCGGTTGGTCAACACCGGCAATACGGTGACCGTGATCGAGCACAACCTGGACGTGATCAAGACGGCAGATTACGTGATCGATTTGGGGCCGGAGGGCGGCGACCGGGGCGGAACGGTGGTCGCGACCGGCACGCCGGAGGAGATCGCCGCGCATCGGACCTCGTACACCGGCGAGTACTTGCGCGAGGTGTTGACCGACCAGCGTGCCGTCGGGCATCACCAGATCGATCGCGAGGCCCTCGAAGCCCGGACCGCGCAGAACCTCCACGTTCTCGAAGACCTTGCGAAGGGTGAGCGGCTGCCCGTCGAAGCGTAGCCCCCGGAATGTCGAGATTTGCCGTTGCGATGCTCGTGTGCTCGGATTTAGAGCGCTCTCGTGATTTCTATCGCGATGTTCTCAACTTGAAAATCAAGTCGTCGCACGAACCGCACTGGATCGATTTCGACTTGGGGAACGGCTGTTCGCTTGGATTGCATCGCCGCACCGAATTTTTGGCCGTGCGGCCCGGGTCGCTGCAGCTCGGCTTCACGGTAGACGACGTCGACCGTTTCGTGGCCGACGCGCGGCTTCTGGGCGTACCGATCTTTCAAGACCCGTACGACGATTCGATCGGCCGCATCGCGATCATCAGCGATCCCGACGGCTATCCCGTCCAGGTGGTGAGCTATACCAAGCGGCGCCGCTAAGCCCGCGTCGCCCCGCGAACGCGCCGAAGCACTACGGCGCACTATCGACGACGCCAACTATCGCTACCACGCGCTCGACGACCCGCAAATGAGCGACGCCGAATACGATCAGCTTTTTCGCGAGCTGCGCGATTTGGAAGAGCGCTACCCCGAGCTCGTCACGTCCGACTCGCCGACGCGGCGCGTCGGGGAAGCCGCGTCCGAGAAATTCGCGCCGTATGCGCATCTGAGCCCGATGTTGAGCTTGGCCAACGCCTTCGATGCCGGCGAACTTCGCGCGTTCGACGGTCGCGTGCGTAAGGCCGGAGGGGCGGTTGCGTACGTAGCAGAGTTAAAAATCGACGGCCTCGCGATATCGCTGCAATACCGGAATGGGACGCTCGAACGCGGTGGAACGCGCGGCGACGGCGTGACGGGAGAAGACGTAACGGCGAACTTGCGCACCGTGCGCTCGATTCCGTTGCGCTTGCGCACCGACCGCGTCGCCGGGGTGCCGGCGTTTCTCGAAGCGCGGGGCGAAGTGTACTTGCGTAAGAGCGATTTCGAAAAAATCAATGCGCGCCGCGAACGCGAGGGACTCGCGCCCTTCGCAAATCCGCGCAACGCCGCCGCCGGGGCGGTGCGCCAGCTCGACCCGCGTCTGACCGCCGAACGCAAGCTCTCGTTCTTTGCATATGCCGTCGGTGAGCTGAAAGGCGTCGCGCTGAAATCGCAGTGGGGAGCGCTCGAACTCCTTCGCGAGACGGGTTTCCCCGTGAATCCGAACATTCGGCGGTGCGCCACGATCGACGACGTCATTGCCTTCTGCGGCGAGTGGGAAAGCAAACGCGACGATCTGGACTACGAAATCGACGGCGTGGTCGTGAAGGTCGACGACCTCGCGCAGCAGGAGCGGCTCGGGAGCGCGGGGCGCGACCCGCGCTGGGCGACCGCCTACAAGTTTCGTGCGCGCGAAGCGCGCACCAAACTGGTCGACATCGCGATCACCGTGGGCCGCACCGGCACCCTCAATCCGAACGCTGTGCTCGAGCCCGTGCAAATCGGCGGCGTGACGGTGCGCAATGCAACCTTGCACAATGCCGAATACATTCGGAACAACGACATTCGCATTGGCGACGTCGTGACCGTGGTGCGGGCCGGCGATGTCATTCCGCGGGTGGTCGGCCCGGTACTCGAGCTCCGAAAGAAAAAATTAGCGGAATTTGCCATGCCCGACGCTTGTCCGGTGTGCGGGGCCGACGTCGATCATCCGGAAGGCGAAGCCATGTCGCGCTGCACGAATGCGGCTTGCCCGGCGCAAGTGGTGGAACGCGTACGGCATTTCGCCTCGCGCGGCGCCATGGACATCGAAGGCATCGGCGACGTGATGGCCGCGCAATTGACCGAGCTCGGCCTCGTGAAAAACATCGCGGATATCTATGCGCTCGACGCTCGAGCGCTGGAGCGCGTTCCGCGCACCGGCGAGAAGACCGTGACGAATCTCTTGCGCAACATCGAGACTTCGAAACAACGCGGCCTCGCGCGGCTCCTGAGCGGGCTCGGAATTCGATTCGTTGGTTCGCAAAACGCACAACTCCTGGCCGACGAATTCGGTTCGATGGAGGCGCTACAAGCCGCGGAAGAGGAGGCCCTACTCCGCGTCGAGGGTGTCGGCGCCGAGATCGCGCAGAGCTTGCGTTTGTTTTTCGCGCAACGTGCGAATCGCGCGATGTTGGAACGGCTGCGCACGCTCGGCGTCGCCATGGACGCACCGCGGCGTTCGCGCGGCGGCCCGCTTATCGGCAAGACGTTCGTGCTCACCGGAACCTTGCCGGGGATGACGCGCGAGGAGGCGGCGGCGCTCATCCAGCAGGCCGGCGGCAAGGTGACGGGGTCGGTCAGCAAGCGGACCGACTACGTCGTGGCCGGGGCCGATCCGGGCAGTAAGCTGGCGAAAGCGGAGGCCTTGGACGTGCCGGTTCTCGATGAGGCGGCTTTGCGGCGATTGCTCGGCACTTTTCCAACCGACCGGTAGTCGCTATACTACTGAGAAGAACCCTCATTTTAGGTAGGTGAACGGCAATCTCGTTCTTCGGCGTAAACGGCTTCGGCGCTCAACAGGTCCAGGCCACCCCGCAGATCTTCCAAAGCCTCTCGCTGGGCGGCGCCGTTCCGGTTCCGCCGTCCAATGCCTACGGCAATCCGAACACCCAGCTCGTGCCGGTCAGCACCGCTGGCGGCGCTCCACTCAATTTGACGTTGCGCGCCTTGCCGACGCAGAACGCCATCGCACAGCTCCGCACCGCGGCCTCGCTGGTCGGCGTCTCCAACGGCACCTCGCCGTTACTTCCGGCCGTGCCCCCGCCCTCGACCGGAACCACTCCCGGAACGCAGAGCGGCAACGCGATCGTCGCCAACGCCGAAGCCGTGAGCGGTCCGCCGGGGAATCCTGGGCAGGTTCCGGCGGCAGCCGTCACCGCGCCCGTCGCGGCCGTCGCCTTTGCGGCGGTGCCCGACGGTCTGTCGTATACCACTGCTTTCGTGGGAGCGGTTTTGCCGAATCTCGCGGTTGTCGCCGGCACGCCGACCGGGGGCGCACCCGCACCGACGCAATTCGGACAAGTGACGTTCACGCTCACGAGCCCGCCTGCCACGGTCACCTCAGCGCAGCAGCTCGCGCAGAATGTCGGCACCGGAACGATCAGCACCGCGCCGCAGAGCAGTCCCGCCTCGACGCCCACGCTCAATGTTTCGCCGTACCTCTATACGCTCGCGAATTTCAATAAGCCGGGCGATCCGCCGCCCGGAAGCCCGCCGCCGACGCCACCCGTGACGAATTCAACCTCCGACGCATCGCAGCAATCCCAAGGTTCGACCGCGACGCAAACCACGCAAGCGGCGCAAACCCCGCCCGCTCCCGCCGCGGCCGCGACGGTCGGCGCACCGAGCGCGCCGGCAGCGCCGCCGCAACCCGCTCCCACCGCGTCGCCGAGTCGCGTCGCACAATACGTCAGCGCCGTGCAAAACGTTTTGATCTCGCTGATCTATCCCGCGCCAATCTTCTCGTTTTCCGTTTAAAAGGCGCTCCGGCCTAGCCGGAGCTTGTCCTGAGCGTAGTCGAAGGGCGCCCCCCACTGCGTGGGGCCCCCCTTTCGCGTGGCGCCGACACCTGGTTGGTCCGCAAAACTCTCCCCGAGGGGCGCTGAAATATTTGTGTCACCCTGAGGTGCGAGCGCGAAGCGCTAGCCTCCGCGCCCCCCACTGCGTGGGGCCCCCTTTCGCGTGGCGCC